>JBAUWD010000250.1:0-5166 GCA_049583575.1 Nocardioides sp. | reverse complement strand
GCTGGGGCGGGTGTCACCCCGTGGACTGGCCGAGGTGCTGCGCGACGAGGACTTCGTGGTCACCGTGTGCGACCACGCCCACGAAGAGCTGGACCGGGCCTCGGGCCCTCGCTCGACGCCCACCCGCCCGGTCGCACGCGGCCTGCACTGGTCCGTGCCGGACCCCGTTCCCGCCGGTAGCCGGGTCGCCTATGACTCGGCGTACGACGACCTGGCAGGCCGGGTCGCCCATCTCGTCCCCCAGGTTCGCCCCCCGCTGCCCAACACCGACTCCCTGGAGCAGACCTCATGACTCCCACCACGCCGACGTCACCGCCGAGTCCGGGCTCGGCCGGCCAGGCGCGCCTCGACATCACCCTGGACCAGCAGGTCGCTCTGAGGGGCGCCGCGACCCGGCTCGCGGACGACTTCGCGGGCACCTACGGCCCCGAGACCATCGAGAGGTTCCTCCTCTCCTCCTACGACGAGTTCGCCGACCGGGCCACGGTCGTGAACTTCCTGCCCCTTCTCGCCGAGCGGTTCGCCCGTCAACGGCTCCAGGCGCTGGCCCGCGTCGAGGGCGTGCACTCCGACGGCAGGCCGGTGGTGCTGTTCTTGTGCACCCACAATGCCGGCCGCTCCCAGATGGCGCTCGGGTTCTTCAACCACCACGCCGGCGACGCTGCCGTCGCGTGGTCAGGTGGCTCGGAGCCCGCCAGCGGCGTCAACCCCGCCGCGGTCGCGGCGATGGCCGAGCGGGGCATCGACATCTCGGGAGAGTTCCCCAAGCCATGGACCGACGAGGTGGTCCGGGCTGCCGATGTCGTCATCACCATGGGATGCGGGGACGCGTGCCCGATCTTCCCGGGCAAGCGATACGAGGAGTGGACCCTGGCTGACCCCGCCGGACTCGACCTGGACGACGTCCGGCCGATCCGCGACGAGGTCGAACGCCGCGTCCTGGCGCTCCTCGAGCAGCTGCACGTGCCGGCCGAGGTCGGCTGACCCCCGCTCCGGATGCTCGCCTCGCCGCACCCCTTGCCCGACACGACGAACGGAATCCCTGTGCCCGACACCCGCTCGCGGCCCCACCGCGCACGGCCAGCCCCTGCTGACCTGCCGCGCCGACTGCTCGCCGAGGCACTCGGGACCGGGCTGCTGGTCACCGTCGTGGTCGGGTCGGGCATCGCAGCCCAACGTCTCAGCCCGCAGGACGTCGGCCTGCAGCTGCTGGAGAACTCCACCGCCACGGCCTTCGGCCTGACCGTGCTCATCTTGTGGTTCGGTCCGGTCTCCGGCGCCCACTTCAACCCCGTGGTCTCGGCCGCTGACTGGATCCTGGGCCGCCGGGTCGATGCGGGGCTGACCGGACGTGAGGTCGGGGCCTACGCCGTCGCGCAGGTGGTCGGCGCGGTCGCCGGTGCCGAGCTGGCCAACCTCATGTACCAGGTCTCGGTGGGTCGGCTGGCCACCACCGACCGCACCGGCGCCCACCTCCTGCTCGGCGAGGTCGTCGCCACGGCCGGTCTCGTGGGGCTCGTCTTCGCGCTGGCCCGCACCGGACGCGGCCTGCTCGCGGCGCCCGCGGTCGGCGCCTACATCGGCGCCGGGTACTGGTTCACCTCCAGCACGTCGTTCGCGAACCCGGCGGTCACCATCGGCCGCATGTTCTCCGACAGCTTCGCCGGCATCGCCCCCGGCTCGGTGCCCGGGTTCGTGGGCGCGCAGCTCGTCGGGCTCGTCCTCGCAGTGGCCCTGACAGCATTCGTCTTCCCCGACGTCGGCGACGTCGCGGACGACATCGTCGTGCCCCACCCCACCGATGCCGATGCAGATCAGGAGCGCTCCGTGACGCGTACGTCGTCCCGCGCGAACACCGCCGAGGGCACCCCCGGCAGCCGCCCGGTCGTCGTGTACGCCTGCCGTGCCAACGGCGGCAGGTCGGTGATCAGCAGAGTGCTCACCGAGCACTACGCCGGAGGCCGGGTCGTGGCGCTCTCGGCCGGGACCGAGCCGGGCGAGCACGTCCACCCCGAAGTCGCACGCGTGCTGGAGCAGCTCGGGCTGGACACCTCACGCGAGGAGCCGAAGCTGCTGACATCCGAGATGATCGCCACGAGTGACCTCGCCGTCACCATGGGCTGCGGCGAGAACTGCCCCTACGTCCCGGGAGCCCGATACCGCGACTGGCCGCTGGACGACCCGAAGGGGCAGGACGACGCGACCGTGCGCCGCATCGTCGCGGACATCGACACCCGGGTCCGCGGGCTGCTCGTCGAGCTCGTGCCCGACATCGAGCTTCCGCCGTCCCTGGTCGCAACGCCCTGACATCCCGCTGACCGATGTCTCACGGTCGGGTCATCGCCGGCCGTCGGCATCGTCCCCCAGAACGCAGTGGCGAGCAGGGGAGCGGCTCAGGCCTTGGTGAGAAGCAGGTCACCGACCTCGCGGGCGGTCGGGACGCGCCCGGACACCACCACCCGCTCGTCGACGACGAGCGCCGGCGTGGCCATCACGCCGTACGCCACGATGCTCGGGTAGTCGGTCACCTTCTCCACCGTCGCCGCCAACCCGAGACTCTCGACGGCCTGGCGCGTCGCCTTCTCCAGAGCCACGCAGTTCTTGCAGCCGGTTCCGAGAACCTTGATCCTCATGTGCTTCCCTCCTGACGGGATGGTGTGTGTGCTCAGGCGAGCAGGACGTTGAAGAGGTAGCCGACCGCGACGATGCCCGAGCCCACCACGGCGACGTACGTGACCAGCAGCTGCGGCTTGAGGACGCGGCGCAGCAGGATCATCTCCGGCAGCGACAGCGCGACGACGGCCATCATGAAGGCCAGCAGCGTGCCCATCGGCACGCCCTTGTCGTACAGGGCGAGCACCATCGGCATGATTCCTGCGGCGTTGGAGTACAGCGGGACTCCGATCAGCACCGCGACCAGGACCCCGAAGGCGTTGCCCGGGCCTGCGTACCGGACGAAGAAGCTCTGCGGCGCCCACCCGTGGATGACAGCGCCGAGTCCGATTCCCACGAGCAGGTAGGGCCAGATCCTGTGGAAGATGCTGCGCACCTCCTCGGCGCCCATCCGCAGACGCTGCGCGAACGTCAGGTCGGCGGTCGAGTCGACGACCCGGCCGTCGAGCCTGGTCTCGAACACGAACGGCTCGACCCATCGCTCGACACCCAGGCGTCCCAGCGTCCAGCCTGCGAGGATCGCGATGGCCACCCCGGCAGCGACGTAGGCCAGGGTGACCTGCCACCCGAACATGGTCAGCAACAGGCCGATCGCCACCTCGTTCACCAAGGGGCTCGCGATCAAGAAGCTGAGGGTGACCCCGATCGGGATGCCCGCGGCCACGAAGCCGATGAACGCCGGGACGGCGCTGCACGAGCAGAACGGGGTGACCACGCCGAGCCCGGCGGCCACCACGTTGCCGGCGCCCTCCCGGCGCCCGCCCAGCAGGGCCCGGGTCCGTTCGATGGTCATGTAGGAGCGTGCGACGGTGATCACGAAGACGACTCCCGAGAGCAGCAACGCGATCTTGACCGAGTCGTAGGCGAAGAAGTGCAGCGACTCGGTGGCTCGGCTCTCGGGATCCATTCCGGCGACGTCGTACAGCAGCCACTCCCAGAGCCGGCCGTTGAACCGGTACGCGAGGACCCACGCACCCACCACCGCCGAGAGCGTCAGCCAGCGACCCCGCGTCGAGGTGGGCACCCGCTCGATGACGCTCATCACGACACCGGCAGTGCCTCGAGAAGCCGCGCCGGCGCGTCGGGCGCCAGCTCGTAGTCGACCCAGCGGCCGCGCTTGGTCGTGGTGACCAGTCCGGCCTCACGCAGCACCTTGAGGTGGTAGCTCAAGAGGTTCGGGGCCACGGTCACGTGGGCCTGCAGGTCGCAGACGCAGGCTCGGCCGGCGGCCAGTCGACGCAGCACCGTCCACCGGACGGGGTCCGCGACCGCGGCCAGGAGCCGCTCGGGACCATCCACGAGGGCGGTCGCGGGTGTCTCGGTCAGGTCAAGAGCGGTTGATGCAGTCACAATTGAAGCGTCCGCCCTCGACGTCCTCGTGGGCAGTGCCGGTCGACCACGAGCGAAGGACCAACGTCCCGGGCCCCGAGCGGGCCGGAGCCTCGGTCCCGAGAGCCGGTCGGCGCGCGGCTCAGGTGCAGCAGGCGGCCACCTGTTCGCCCGCCTGGTCCGTGTCGGCCCGGCCGCAGCAGCCGCCGTCGACGGGGATGGTCTCGTCGCGAAGCGCCAGGGCGGCCGCGTCGCCGGCGAGCGACGTACGGCCCTCGAGCTCGGGGTGGGCGTCCGCGAGGACGACGTAGTTCTCCCAACGCTGGCCGTCCGGGCCGGTGACCCAGTGCTTGTCCTGGCGGGCGTAGCAGCAGACCACGTCGCCGTCGACGTCGAGGGTCAGGCCGGCGGCCTCGAGACGGTTGGCCTCGGACTCGACCTCCGCGATCGACATGCGCTCCACGCCGAGGTGGTTCAGCGTGCCGGACTGCTCGCGGCTCTCGAAGAGGACGAGCTTCAGCGCGGGGTTCTCGATGGCGAAGTTCGCATAGCCGGGTCGTCGCTTGGCCGGCTCGGTGTCGAAGAGCAAGGTGTAGAAGTCGACGGCGGTGTCGATGTCGTCGACGTTCAGCGCGAGCTGCAGACGTGACATGGCTTCCTCCCGGTAGTGGTGCTCCTGCGTGCTCTAGATATCGACACATGTCGATGTTGCACATCGTGGCACGTCGGCGACCGTCGAACAAGGTTGACATCGATCCTTTTCTATGTCGTGGCACCATGGGGTCATGCCGAAGCTGCTCACCGTGCTGGAGCCCCTGCCGTCCGCTGCGAGCTGCTGCGGGCCGCTGACAGAGGCGGCCCTGACCGCCGAGCAGGCCGAGCAGCTGGCCGCACGGCTGAAGGCCCTCGCCGACCCCACCCGGCTGCGCATCGTCTCGATGCTGCTGGCCGGCGAGGGCGGTGAGGCCTGCACCTGCGACCTGACCGCACCTCTGGGCCTGAGCCAGCCCACCATCACCCACCACGTCAAGAAGCTGGTGCAAGCGGGTCTGGTCACGGGCGAACGCCGCGGCACCTGGCACTACTACCGGGTCGTCCCCCAAGCGCTCTCCGACCTGGCGGGTGTCATCGCTCCCGCCGGCAGCCCGCCGCCGGTCCGCTAGT
>JBAUWD010000249.1:0-8633 GCA_049583575.1 Nocardioides sp. | reverse complement strand
CGGGCGCCGGGCCCACCTCGGCCGGGCTGACGGTGACGTCGTTCGTGGTGGCGGCGGGGGAGGAGGCGCGGATCCTCGCCCTGCTCGACCCGGACGCCGACCTCACCGAGCGGCTGCTCGGGACGGGTCGCGGCGTCGTCCAGCTGCTCGGGTGGGACGAACGCGACCTGGCCGAGATGTTCGCCGGGACCGCGCCGGCACCGGGCGGTGCCTTCCGGCAGGCGGCGTTCGAGACGACCGCTTGGGGGCCGCGCCTGTCGTCGTCCACGACCTGGGCGGGGGTGCGGGTGGAGGCCGATCAGCCCGTCGGCTGGTCGACGTTGGTGACCACCGTGGTCGAGCACGTCGAGGTGGGTGACGACGAGCCGTTGCAGCATCGCCGCGGGCGCTACGGGCGTTAGGGTCGGCGCCAAGCCCGACGGGGACCGGCCAGGCCGTCGCCCGCTACCGACGCCCGGCCGCAGGTCGTCGTGCTCGACCTCCAGATCCCGGGACCCGGCGGTGTCGAGGCGACCGCCGACGTGCTCCGGCACGACCCGTCCGCCCGGGTCCTGATCCTGTCCGCGTCGGGGGAGCAGCGTGACGTGCTCGAGGCGGTCAGGGCCGCGGCCACGGGCTACCTCGTGAAGTCGGCGTCCGTCAGGAGCTGCTCGACGCCGTACGCCGCGCGGCCGCCGTACCCGGTCGAGCACGAGCTGGTGCTGGAAGGATGACCCCGTGACCGACGAGCTGCTCCCCGTCGCGGACGGCCTCTACGCACTCCCCGTGGAGCGGTTCACGGCGGCGCGCGACGCGTGGGTGAAGGACCACAGGGCCGAGAAGGACCTCGCCGCCCGGGTCAAGGCACTGCGCAAACCGTCGGTCGCGGCCTGGGTCGTCAACCTGCTGGTACGCCGGGAGGTCGCGCAGGTCGAGCAGGTGCTGGCCATCGGGGCCGCGCTGCGCGAGGCGCAGGAGGGGATGGACGGGAGCGAGCTGCGCGCCCTGACCAAGCAGCGCCGACAGCTCACGTCGGCGGTCACCGGCCAGGCTCGGGCACTCGCCGCGGAGGAGGGCGTGCGGGTCACCCAGTCGGTGGCGGACGAGGTCGAGGCCACCCTGACCGCCGGGCTGGTCGACCCCGAGGCGGCGCGTGCCGTGCGGAGCGGACTGCTCGTGAGATCGCTGAAGACCACCGGGGTCGACGCCGTCGACGTCGCGACCGCGGTGGCCCTGCCGGAGGCGCTGGGCTTCGCGGCCTCACCCACCGCGGCCGTGCCGCCAGCGCCCCCGGACCTGCACGTCGTACCGGGGGACGACACGGAGCGGCGCCGCGCCGAGGCCGACGAGGCCCTGGCGGCCGCCGAGGAGGCGGCGCGCGAGGCCGAGGAGGAGCTGGTCACCGCGCGAGCCGCCGTGGAGGACCTGCAGGCGCGCAGCCTCCAGCTCCAGTCGGAGATCGACGAGGTCAAGCGCCGTCTCTCCGAGCTCGAGTCGAGTGCGGAGGAGACCGACGACGAGCTCGCCGAGGCGGAGGACGGCCAGACGGAGGCGGAGCAGGCGCACGCCGAGGCCGTACGCCGCCGGGACGCCGCACAGGCGGCCCGTGACGCGCTCGGCTAGGTCGTCCAGCCTTTCGCGCGCTCGACGGCGTCCTGCCAGCGGGCGTACGACGCGTCCGCGTCCGCCCGGTCGGCGGCGGGCTCGAAGCGCCGGTCGAGCTGCCAGGTCTCGCGGAGGTCGTCGGTGGAGTCCCAGACCCCGACGCCGAGCCCGGCGAGGAACGCGGCACCGAGGGCGGTCGTCTCCACGATCCGGGGCCGCTCGACGGGCACTCCGAGCTGGTCGGCCTGGAGCCGGCACAGCAGGTCGTTGGCGCTGGCGCCGCCGTCGACCCGCAGCGCACCGCGGTCGCTCTCGGGCATCGTGGCCAGCACGTCGCGCACCTCGAAGGCGATCGCGTCCAGGGTCGCGCGGACCACGTGGGCGCGGGTCGTGCCTCTGGTGAGCCCGATGATCAGGCCGCGCGCGTGCGGGTCCCAGTGCGGCGCACCGAGCCCGGTCAGCGCCGGCACGAACACGACACCCTCGGACGAGTCGACGGTCGACGCGATCGCCTCGGTCTCGGACGCGGAGCCGACGATCTGCAGGCCGTCGCGCAGCCACTGCACCGCCGCGCCGGTGACGAAGATGGCGCCCTCGAGGGCGTAGGTCAGCTGGCCACCGGGGGAGCACCAGGCGGCGGTCGACAGGAGCCCCGCGTCGGAGCGCTCGAGCGTCGTACCGGTGTTGGTGAGGATGAACGAGCCGGTGCCGTACGTGCACTTGGCGTCACCCGCGTCGAAGCAGGTCTGTCCGAAGAGTGCCGACTGCTGGTCGCCGGCGAGGCCCGCGACGGGGAGCTCGAGCCCGCAGAACGACGCCGGGTCGGTGGTCGCGATCTCACCCCAGTTGGGCACCAGATCAGGCAGCGCGTCGCGCGGTACGCCGAACAGCGCGCACAGCTCGTCGGACCACTCACCGGTGGTCAGGTCGAGCAGGAGGGTGCGGCTCGCGTTGGACACGTCGGTGACGTGCCAGGTGCCGCGGGTCATCCGCGCGACCAGGTAGGAGTCGACCGTGCCGAGGGCGTACCGGCCCTGCTCGACGAGGGCCCAGGTGTGCGGCTCGTTCTCGCGCAGCCAGACCAGCTTGGTGCCGGAGAAGTAGGGGTCCAGCCGCAACCCGGTGAGCTCGGTGACCCGCGCCTCGTGCCCCTCGTCGCGCATTCGCTGGCAGATCGCGGCGGTACGGCGGTCCTGCCACACGATCGCCCGGCGCGGCGACCCGAGCGTCTCGCGGTCCCACAGCAGCACGGTCTCGCGCTGGTTGGTGATGCCGATCGCGCGCAGCTGCGAGGCGTCGTACGACGCGAGCACGTCGCGGGTGGCCTCGAGCGTGGCCTGCCAGATCTCCTCCGGAGCGTGCTCGACCCAGCCGGGCCGCGGGAAGTGCTGGGCGAACTCCTGGTAGCCCCGGGCGGCGATCGCGCCGTCCTCGCTGACGACCAGCGCGGTCACCCCGGTGGTGCCCGCGTCGATGGCGAGGACGCTCAACGCTCCGGGCCCGACGTACGGAGGATGTCGAGGATCTTCTCGTCGATCCAGGCGCCCTCGGGGTCGACACGCATCTCGTAGTTCTCGGTGCCCACCCAGGTGCCGAGGTCCGGGAAGCCGCGGGCCTGCACGAGCCGGTCGATCTCGACCGCCAGCTCGGGGGTGACCTCGACCCGTTCCACCTCCGTCGACGCCGTCAGGTAGAGGTCGTTCAGATCGAGCAGTCGCGCGAGCTCGGTCACCGGGTCCGGGTGGTCGTCGACGCGGAGGTCGGCGGCGACGTCGTCGCGTCCGCCGTACCCCGCCCCCTCGCGCACCACGAGCAGTGCGGCCGACTGCCGCCCGCGCTTGTCACCGCCCGCGTCGTCTCCGGCCGCGAGCGCTGCCAGGAGCCGGCGCGCCAACGGCTCGTCGAGGTCGGTGGCCTCGAACGCGTCCTGCATCGCCGCGACCACGAACTCGCCGGCCAGGATGTTCCCCTGGATGGCGTAGCCGTCGCCCGTCGCGCCCCCGGCCCAGTCGAGGCAGCCGTGGCCGGTGTGGGTCGCGGCACCGCCCTCCGCGTCGACGATGCCCACCTGCCGCTCGTCGCGACCGTCGTCCTCCTCGAGCAGGCGCAGCAGCGCCACCGAGGCCGTGGCGCCGTCGTCCAGGTGGGAGAGTGCGAGCCCCTTGTAGGCGACGTTGGCGTCGGCCTGGGTGGCGATCGCCCCCACGTGGGCGACGGCCGCGGGAACGACGGCACCGACGGCCAGGAACTTGGAGGCCACGGCCACGCCCCACGACTCACCGTCGGTGGAGCGCGCCACGATGGAGAACGTCATGGCCGGAGCCTACGGGCTGGCCCGGGATAATCGTTTGCCCTCGAGCGGGCTTGAAGTCGGAGGATGAGCGGGTGCTGCAGCGACTCGGCTTCCCCGACGTCGGGCCCCACCGACGGTTCGTGTCGGCGCTGGCCATCGACGCCGTGGGCAGCGGCGTCTGGATGCCGTTGTCCATCCTCTACTTCCTCCACCAGACCTCGCTCAGCCTGGTCCAGGTCGGACTGGCCATGACCCTGGCCAACCTCGTCGTGCTCCCGGCGGTCCCCCTGATCGGCTCGCTCGTCGACCGCTTCGGACCCCGGCTCGTCATGCAGGCGGGCAACGCCGGCGCCGCCGTCGCCTTCGCCCTCTACCCGTTCGCACACTCGATGGTCGCGGTGACGGTCCTCATCTTCGCGGCGAGCGCGACGCGGTTCGGCTTCTGGGGCGCGCTGGGCCCGATGATCACCCAGATCACCCGACGCGGTGAGCGCGAGATCTGGTTCGGCTTCCTGCAGGCGATGCGCAATGCGGGGTACGGCGTGGGCGGGGTCCTCGCCGCGGTCGCGCTGACGGTCGGGTCCGACGCGGCGTTCCAGTCCGTCGTCCTGGTCAACGCCGCGTCCTACGTCCTCGCGTTCGTGCTGATGCTGGGGGTGGCCGGCGGCGGCCGTCCGGTGGCCACCGCGGAGCCCAGGGCGGCGGGGCTCACGAGCGGGTGGTGGGCGGCCTTCGCCGACCGCGGGTACCGCTGGCTGATCGTGGTGATCTTCTGCTACGCCCTCGCCGAGACGACCCTCAACGTCGCGATGCCGGTCTACTTCGTGACCACGCTCGGGCTGCCCGGCTGGCTGCCCGGCACCGTCTTCGTGATCAACACGGTGATGATCGGGGTGGGCCAGGGTCTCGTGGTGCGGTCGATGACGGGGACCTCGCGCCGCCTGGTGCTGCATCGGGCGATCGGGTTCACGGCCGCGTCCTTCGCGATGCTGTACGCCGCGGGAGCCCTGACCGTGGCGGTCGCCGTCGTCGTCGTACTGGTCGGTGCGTTCGTCTACACCCTGGGCGAGATGACCGCCGGGCCGGTGGTGGCCGCCCTGTCGGCAGAGGCACCGCCGCCCGACCAGCGCGGGCGGTTCATGGCGGCCACCCAGCTGGCCTGGGGCGCCTCGGGCGTGGTCGGGCCGCTCCTGTACGCCTTCCTCCTGCACCTCGGCTCCCTCCCGATGTGGGGCGGCGCCCTCGGGCTCTGCCTGCTGTGGGCGCTCACCGTCGAGGTGATGGTGGCTCGCCTGCCGCTGGCCAGGCAGGCGGTCACCAACGTCGCCGAGACCGAGCCGGTGGCACCGTCGCCCGCGACGCTCCCCGAGTGACCGGCGCGGGCTCGCGGTCGATCACCCTTTCGGGCGTGGCCGTTCGGTCAGACCTGCCTAGTCATCTCCGGTGTGTACGCCGAAGTCACGGACCCCGTGCCTCCCGGCGTGGTTCGCTGCTGGCCCGGCGGTAGCCATCGCCGATCCCCCCTCTGGTACTGCTCCCCAGATCTCGGCGTGGCACCAGAACCAGCCTGGAGGACTCCCGCATGTCCGAACGTCTCGTTCGACCCCGCCGTACCGGCGTGGCCTCTCTTGCCGCCGTGGTCCTGACCTCGGCCGTGTCGCTTGCCGGCGTCGTCTCCCTGACCGGGGCGGCCCACGCCGACGTCCCGGACTTCACCCCGGCAGCCCCGGGGACGGTCTTCGTCTCCGACATCTGGCAGGGCCAGGTCCTCGCGGTGGATCCCGACGGGGACAAGTCGGTCTACGTCACCGGCGTCCAGCCCTACGGGCTCGCCGTGGACCAGACCGGTGACCTCTTCATCGCGCAGGAGAACAACGACGTGGTCGAGATCGCCCCGGACGGCACGCGGACCGACCTGACCGTCAACTCGGTGAGCGCGGCACTGCAGGTGGCCGTGGACGATGCCGGCAACCTCTACGTCGCCGACACCGGCAACCAGCAGGTCGTGAAGCGGACACCGGATGGTACGGAGACGCAGGTCCCCTTCACCGGACTCTCGTACCCCGAAGGCGTCACCGTGGACTCGACGGGCGCTGTCTACGTCTCGGACGAAGGAAGCGGGCGGATCGTCAAGCTCGACGCCGAGGGCACCCAGACCGACTTCGCCACCGGGTTGTCCTGCCCGCTCGGTCTCACCTCTGACCACGACGACAACGTCTACGTGGCGAACGAGTGCGCGGGCAACGTCCTCAGGTACGCCCCGGACGGTACGCCGACCGACGTGGGGTTCCAGAACACGCGCGACCCCTACGCCGTCGCCGTCGACGCGACGGGCACGGTGCTGGCGGCCGGGGAGGACAACTCCTTCTTCGGCCCCGGTGGCGGCGGTGCCACGGTGTGGCAGAAGAACCTCGAGGGCCACGAGTCACAGCTGACCACGATCTACAGCCCGTACGCCTACGGGATCGCCGTGTCGCAGCCTCGCGCACCGCAGTCGATCTCCTTCACGTCGGATCCCGGTTCGACCCCGACCGTCGGCGACCGGTACGACGTCACCGCGACGGGCGGCGGCTCCGGCAAGCCGGTCACGTTCTCGGTCGACCCGGACTCCGCCGGTGTCTGCTCCGTGGTCAGCCACCTCGACAGCTCGGGCACCGTCTGGCTGGTCGGTCCCGGGAACTGCACCATCGACGCGGCACAGGCCCAGACGCGCGGCTATCTGGCCGGCTCCCAGCAGCAGTCGTTCGCCGTGAAGGCCGACGGCGCGCTGGCGTTCACGTCGTCCCCGTCCGCGGCCCGGATGGGTGACACCTACCAGGCGGCGACCTCGAGTGACTCGTCCGGGGCCGTCACCTTCAGCTCGGCCTCGCCGAGGTCCTGCTCGGTCTCCGACGCCGGACTGGTGACCTTCCTCCATGCCACCTCCTGCACCGTGGTGGCCTCCCAGGCCGGCACCGACGACTACCTGGAAGGCACTGCCACCCAGACCATCCGGACCCGCCGCGCGATCCAGACCGTGGTCTTCACGTCGGACGCGCCACACAAGCCGCGCGCGGGCACGACGTACGACGCGACGGCGTCGGGCCGCCCGACGGGTCGACGCGTGCGGCTCACCGGTGCCGGCGCCTGCTCGGTCGGTCGGCACGGTGTGGTGCACTTCAACCATCGTGGTACGTGCACGGTCTTCGCCCGCCAGGCCGGCACGGCGGACTACAAGCCCGGGACGGCCAAGCAGCTGATCGTGGTTCGGCCGCGCAGCAGCGGCCGCGGCCTCGGTACGCCACTCCTCGGCTGAGCACTGCTCGATCCGACCGCCCTGGACCCCGGTGGGTCCGGGGCGGTCGTACGTCCGGGGACCGCTCGGCGACCCGGCGGTTGACGGGGCCGACACTGCTGGCCCTAGGCTGACGTTCGCCCTTGTAACGATCCAACGAGCGATCAGGAGTCATCATGCGGGTCGGAGTGCTCACCGGCGGAGGCGACTGTCCCGGACTCAACGCCGTGATCCGAGCGGTGGTCCGCAAGGGCGTGGCGGTCCACGACTTCGACTTCGTGGGCTACCGCGACGGCTGGAAGGGCCCGCTCGAGGGGCTGACCATGGAGCTGGGAGTGCCCCAGGTGCGCGGCATCCTGCCCCGCGGAGGCACGATCCTCGGCTCGAGCCGCACCAACCCGTTCACGATCGAGGGCGGTGTCGAGCGGATCAAGGACAACCTCGCCGCCGATGGTGTGGATGCCCTGGTCGCGATCGGCGGCGAGGACACGCTCGGGGTCGCGACCAAGCTGGCCGACCTCGGCGTCCAGGTGGTCGGCGTACCGAAGACGATCGACAACGACCTGTCAGGCACCGACTTCACCTTCGGCTTCGACACCGCGGTGAACATCGCGAGCGAGGCGATCGACCGGCTGCACACCACGGCCGAGTCCCATCACCGGGTGCTCGTCGTGGAGGTGATGGGCCGCCACGCCGGCTGGATCGCCCTGCACTCCGGCATGTCGGGCGGCGCGAACGTCGTCCTCATCCCCGAGCAGCCCTTCGACATCGACCAGGTCTGCGAGCTGGTCAGGCGACGGTTCCAGACGCAGTACGCGCCGATCATCGTGGTCGCCGAGGGCGCCGTCCCGCGCGAGGGTGGCGACATGACCCTCGCCTCCGGCGAGCTGGACTCCTTCGGGCACGTCCGCCTCGGTGGCATCGGCGACCGCCTGGCCCATGAGATCGAGCAGCGCACCGGCGCCGAGGCGCGGGCCGTCGTCCTCGGCCACGTACAGCGCGGTGGCACTCCGAGCGCGTTCGACCGCTGGCTGGCCACCCGCTTCGGCCTGCACGCCATCGACGCGGTGGCGGAGCAGGACTTCGGCACCATGGTCGCCCTCCGCGGCGCCGACATCGTCCGGGTACCCCTCCTGGAGGGCACCGGCGAGCTCAAGCTGGTCAGCCCGGAGGAGTACGCCGAGGCCCAGGTCTTCTTCGGCTGACGGCCCGGTAGTCCATGACGAGATGGTCGTGATTCGGTGGAAATGACAGCCATCTCGTCATGGACTACCCCCGCAGACCCCCAAGCCCCCGCCGGGGATGCCGGCGGGTGAGCGGTCAGGGGATGAGCACCAGCTTGCCGGTGGTGTGGCCCGTGGCGATCCGGCGGTGTGCCTCCGCGACCTCGGCCAGGGGGTACGTCGCGCCCACGACCACGCGGAGCCGACCCTCGCCCGCCAGCCGAGCCAGCTCGGGACGGGCCGCAGCGCGCAGCTCGTC
>JBAUWD010000248.1:0-3044 GCA_049583575.1 Nocardioides sp. | reverse complement strand
GCCCCGGTGACCGACGAGCTCGGCCGGCGCTTCGCGGCGGCCGGGCACGAGCTGGCGCTGGTCGGCGGTCCGGTGCGCGACGCGATGCTCGGCCGCCAGCACAACGACCTCGACCTGACCACCTCGGCCCGACCCGAGGAGATCGACCGGCTGCTCGCCGGCTGGGCCGACGCCACCTGGGACATCGGGCGCGCCTTCGGCACCATCGGCAGCCGGAAGGGCTCCTTCCTGGTCGAGATCACGACGTACCGCTCCGAGAGCTACGACCCGGGCTCGCGCAAGCCCGCCGTCGACTTCGGCGACTCGCTCGAGGGCGACCTCCGGCGTCGTGACTTCACGGTCAACGCGATGGCGGTGCGGCTGCCGTCGCGCGAGTTCGTCGACCCGTACGGCGGGGTGGTCGACCTCGGCCACGGGCTGCTGCGTACGCCGGGCACGCCCGAGGACTCCTTCTCCGACGACCCCCTGCGGATGATGCGGGCCGCCCGGTTCGCGGCCCAGCTGGGCTTCACCGTCGATCCGGAGGTGGTCGCGGCGATGACCGCGATGGCGGGACGGATCGCGATCGTCTCGGCCGAGCGGGTGCGCGACGAGCTCACGAAGCTGGTGCTCGCGCCGTACCCCCGGCGGGGTCTCAGCCTCCTGGTGGGGTCCGGTCTCGCCGGGATCGTGCTGCCCGAGCTGCCGGAGCTGGCGGTCGTGCGCGATGAGCACCACCGGCACAAGGACGTCTATGAGCACACCCTGACCGTGCTCGAGCAGTCCATCGACCTCCAGGACCGGCTGGGCGGGCCGGACTTCGTCTCGCGGTTCGCCGCGCTCATGCACGACGTCGGCAAGCCGCGCACCCGCCGCTTCCTCGAGGACGGCACGGTGACCTTCCACCACCACGACGTGGTCGGCGCGAAGCTCACCCGGAAGCGGATGCACGCCCTGAAGTTCGCCGGCGACGACATCGACGCCGTCTCGAAGCTGGTCGAGCTGCACCTGCGCTTCCACGGCTACGGCTCCGGACAGTGGACCGACTCGGCGGTCCGCCGCTACGTCCGCGACGCCGGCGACCAGCTGGCCCGCCTGCACGTGCTGACCCGCGCGGACTGCACCACGCGCAACCGGCGCAAGGCCGAGCGGCTCCGGCAGAGCTACGACGACCTCGAGGAGCGCATCGCGCGGCTGTCGGAGCAGGAGGAGCTCGCCGCGATGCGGCCGGACCTCGACGGCACCCAGATCATGGAGATCCTCGGCATCCCGCCCGGGCCCCAGGTCGGGGCGGCGTACCGCTTCCTGCTCGACCTGCGCCTCGACCACGGCCCGTCGTCGTACGACGAGGCGAGGGCCGCGCTGCTCGCCTGGTGGGCCGAGCGCGAGACCGATGGGTGAGGAGGCTGCTTCGCGACCGTCTCGAGACCGTGCCGCCGCCGAGGAGCACCTGCGGGCTCTGGTCGGCAGCCCCGACGCGGTCCTGCGCGACGACCAGTGGACGGCGATCCAGGCCTTGGTGGACCGCCGTCGCGCGCTCGTGGTGCAGCGCACGGGCTGGGGCAAGTCCGCGGTCTACTTCGTGTCCACCCTGCTGCTGCGGGCCGCGGGGTCCGGACCCACCGTGATCGTCTCGCCCCTGCTGGCGCTGATGCGCAACCAGATCACGGCGGCGGAGCGGGCCGGCATCCGCGCGGTGACGATCAACTCCAGCAACGTCGAGGAGTGGGAGCCGATCCAGGAGGCCGTCGCCGCCGGGGAGGTCGACGTACTGCTGGTCAGCCCGGAGCGGCTCAACAACCCCGGCTTCCGTGACCAGGTGCTGCCGCGACTGGCCGCGACGTGCGGGCTGCTGGTGGTGGACGAGGCCCACTGCATCTCCGACTGGGGGCACGACTTCCGGCCCGACTACCGCCGCATCCGCACCCTGCTGCACGACCTGCCGGCCGGCATCCCGGTGCTGGCGACCACGGCCACGGCCAACGCCCGGGTCAGTGCCGACGTGGCCGAGCAGCTCGGGCCCGAGGTGCTCGTGCTCCGGGGCTCGCTCGACCGCGAGTCGCTCCGGCTGGGGGTCGTGCGTCTGCCGACGCCCGAGCGGCGCCTCGGCTGGCTGGCCGACCACCTCGCCGAGCAGCCGGGGTCGGGGATCGTCTACTGCCTCACCGTCGCCGCCACCCAGGAGGTCGCCGACTTCCTGCGCTCGCGCGGGCACCACGTCGCGGCGTACTCCGGCCAGACCGACCCGACCGAGCGGCTGGCCCTCGAGCGGCAGCTGGCAGCGGGCGAGGTCAAGGCACTCGTCGCCACGAGCGCCTTGGGCATGGGGTTCGACGCGACCCTCGGCTTCGTCGTCAACCTGGGCGCGCCGCCGTCACCCGTCGCCTACTACCAGCAGGTCGGCCGCGCCGGCCGGGGCACCGACCGCGCGTCGGTGGTGCTGCTCCCCCAGGCGGAGGACCGCGACATCTGGGCCTACTTCGGCTCCCTGGCCTTCCCGCGCGAGGACCAGGTGCGCCACACGCTCCGGGTGCTCACCGACGAGGGCGGGCCGCTGAGCACCGCCGCGCTCGAGACGTACGTCGACCTCGGCCGCACGCGGCTCGAGCAGATGCTGAAGGTGCTCGACGTCGACGGCGCCGTACGCCGGGTCCGCGGCGGCTGGGTGGCGACCGGCGAGCCCTGGACCTACGACGCCGAGCGCTATGCGCGGGTGAGCGAGGCCCGCCGGCGCGAGCAGCAGGCGATGCTCGACTACCTCGACACCGACGCGTGCCGGATGTGGTTCCTGCGCGACCAGCTCGACGACCCGGCCATCTCCGGTGCCGACCGGTGCGGGCGCTGCGACCGCTGTGGCGGGCTCGAGCTGGTGGCCGACGTCTCGGAGGACGCGCTGGTCGAGGCCAGGGCGCGGCTGGCGAGACCCGGGGTCGTGATCGAGCCCCGCACCCTGTGGCCGACCGCGCTCGGCAACCTCGGGATCGACCTGAAGGGCCGGATCGGCGAGGCCGCCGAGCCCGGGCGGGCCGTGGCCCGGCTCACCGACCTCGGGCACGGGCAGACGC
>JBAUWD010000247.1:0-3591 GCA_049583575.1 Nocardioides sp. | reverse complement strand
GCCCTGCTGGGCTCGCAGCCCGCCACCGCCGCCGGGCTCCCGGGCACGTCGCTCAGCCCCGCCGCGGACTGGGCCCCGGCCGCCACGGCGCAGATCCATCCGGGCACGATGATGTACACGGCCGGGGCCCAGTGCACCGGCAACTTCGTCTTCACCGACTCCGCCGGTGACACCTTCCTCGGGTACGCCGCCCACTGCGCGGGCACCGGCTCCTCGACCGACACCAACGGCTGCAGCACCGGCTCGGTACCCCTGGGCACCCCGGTCGACCTCTCCGACGACGGCAACCTCGCCTCCGAGGGCACGATGGTCGGACACGGCACCCTGGCCTACAGCTCGTGGATCACCGAGCACCAGCTCGGCACGAGCGACGCCGACACCTGCGCCTACAACGACCTCGCCCTGGTCAGGATCGACCCCGCGGACGTCGACGAGGTCAACCCGAGCGTGCCCTTCTGGGGCGGACCGACCGGCATCGACACCGACGGCACGGCCGCCGGCGACCGGGTCTGGACCTACGGCAACTCCAGCCTGCGGGGAGGGGTCTCCGAGCTGTCGCCGCACACCGGCATCAGCCTCGGTGACGCCGCGGCGGACGGTGGCTGGAGCCATCCGCTCTACACCGTGTCGCCGGGCATCCCGGGAGACTCGGGCTCGGGCTTCATGACGTCGGGCGGCAGGGCGGTCGGCGTGCTCTCGACGCTCGGTCTGGCCCCGCTGCCGCTGTCCAACAACATCGGCGACCTGGCCAAGGAGCTGGCGTTCGCCCAGGCGCACTCCGGCATCGCCGGCCTGACGCTGGTCGACGGCACCGAGCCGTTCAACCCCCTCCTCTAGGACCCCCGGCCCCGAGCTCCCCCACCGACGACCCCCGTCCCCGCGCGGGGGTCGTCGGCTCGCGGACCGGCTGCGTCGTACGGCGGAACCGTGACCTCGGCGTGATCGAATCCGCTGGACCCGGACGGTTACGGTGCAACCCATGACGTCCAGGCGGGCGAGCGCGCTGGCGGTCGGGTTCAGCCTGACCGGTGTCGTGCTGATGCTGCTGCTGATCGTGCTGGCGGCGCGGTCGGGCCCGTCCGGCGTCTTCCGGGGCACCCCTCACGACCCGGTGTTCCACGTCGCGCACCCGACGGCGCTCTCCTCGAGCGCCTCGCCCGTCGGCCACCCACCCGCCATGGTGCTGCCGCGGGGTCGGTCGTCGATCCCGTTCTCGTCCGTCATCGGCGCGGTCATCCGCTATGCGCTGTTCGCCTGGCTGCTGGTGCTGGCCTTCCGGTGCCTGCGCTGGCTCGTCGAGGAGGTGACGTCGCGGCGACGACCCGAGCCACCCGCGCTGAGCGTCGACTTCGACGTGCTGCCCGATCCCACCCCGCTGGTCGAGGAGATGCGCCGCGACGCGGACGACCAGTTCGAGCTGCTCCTGGGCGGTGAGCCGCGCAACGCGATCGTCGCCTGTTGGGACAGGTTCGAGGAGCAGGCCGAGCGGGTCGGCGTCGCGCGCAGGCTCTGGGAGACCTCCTCGGAGTTCACGATCCGGCTGCTGGACGCCGCGTCCGCCGACCCGACGGCGGTCTCCCGGCTGGCGGCGCTCTACCGCGAGGCGAGGTTCTCCGAGCACGAGATCACCGAGCAGACGCGCGCCGGCGCGGTCGAGGCGCTGCGGATGATCCATCTCTCCATCGGGGCCGGCGTGGGGGCGTCGCCGTGACCCCGCGCCGATGGGTCGGGCGCGCCGTACTGGCCGGGCTCCTGGTCCTGGCCGCGGTGGGCGTGGGACTGTTCGAGCACACGACCCCCGACCTGCTGCGGCTCGTGCTCCTGGTGGGCGCCATGGTGGCGGTCCTCGGCCTCGTCCTGGACTTCACGACCGTGTCCGAGCCCGACTGGAAGGTCGTGAGCGCGCGTCCGGTCGTGCCGGACGGGCAGGACGCCGGGTTGAGCAGGACGGTCCGGTTGTTCGAGAACCATCTGACCTCACGCACCGTCGAGCCGACCCTGCAGCGGCGCCTCAGGCAGCTCACGGACACCCGCCTCGCCGAGCTCGGGCTGAAGCGCGGTGACCCCGGCGTCGAGGAGCGTCTTGGTCCTACGCTGTGCGATGTCCTCGACTCGCCGGCCCGCCAGCTGAGCCGAGACACGCTCGAGGAGTGCCTGAGCAGGATCGAGGAGCTGTCGTCATGACCGAGACGTCGCCCGACGCGCCCGGCCTGACCGTGCCCGAGGCCTCGGAGCTGGCCGGGCAGGTCCTCACCGAGGTGGACCGGGCCGTGGTGGGCAAGAGGCTCCCCCTGACCCTGGTCCTGGCCGCGATCCTGGCCAAGGGGCATGTGCTGCTCGAGGACTTCCCCGGGCTCGGCAAGACCCTGGCCGCGCGGTCGCTGGCGCGGGTGCTGGGGCTGGAGTTCTCTCGCGTGCAGTTCACTCCCGACCTGCTGCCCGCCGACATCACCGGGTCGTTCCTGTACAACCAGCGGGAGGGGTCGTTCGAGTTCCGCCGCGGGCCGCTCTTCACCGGGCTCCTGCTCGCGGACGAGATCAACCGCACGCCACCCAAGACGCAGTCGGCTCTGCTCGAGGCGATGCAGGAGCACCAGGTGACGGTCGAGGGTGAGACGTTCCCGCTCTCGGAGCCCTTCCACGTGCTGGCGACCGCCAACCCGATCGAGTACGAAGGCACCTACCCCCTGCCGGAGGCCCAGCTCGACCGGTTCCTCATGCGCGTCAGCTTCGGCTACCCCACGGCCGACCAGGAGTACGACGTGGTGCAGCGCCGGCTGGCGCGGCGGCGTGAGGAGGTCGAGCTCGACCAGGTCACCGACGCCGCCGGCCTGCGGGCGATGCAGGCGGCGACCGAGACCGTCACCGTCGACGAGACCGTGGGCCGCTACTGCGTCCGCCTGGCCACCGCGACCCGTGACCACAACGAGGTCCTCACCGGGTCGTCGCCACGCGGGTCGCTCGGGCTCGTGCTCGCCGCCCGGGGCTTCGCCGTCGTGCGTGGGCGCGACTACGTCATCCCCGAGGACGTCAAGGCCGTGGCGCGGGCGGTGCTGTCGCACCGCATCACGGTCCGGCCCGAGCTCTGGATGACCCAGGCCAGCGGGCCTCAGGTGGTCGACTCGGTGCTCGGGTCGGTGCCCACCCCCAGCACCCTGGAGAGCCAGCAGCGATGACCCGCTGGCGCACCACCGCGTCGCTGGCCCGGGGGTTGACCGTCGGGGCGCTGGGTGTCGGTCTGGCGCTCCTGCTCGGCCGGCCGGCCGTGGTCGTCCTGGTCGCGCCGGTGATCGTGATGTGTGCCGCGGCACTGCTGGCCAAGCCGCACACCGAACCGCACATCAACGTCCAGACGTCGTACGCCGTGCTCCACGAGGGACAGGGCACGACGGCGCCGCTGCTCGTCCAGCCGGAGGACGACGTCGAGTTCGTGACGCGTGTGTGCGCGTCCGCGCCGTACGTCGCGCTGCGTCCGGCCGCCGGGTGCTTCGGCCACCTCGTCGACCGGCCGGTGCCCCTGCTGGTGTCCCCGCGTCGCTGGGGCCAGCGGCGCATCGGCGAGGAGAAGGTCGGCCTGTTCAGTGGGTGGGC
>JBAUWD010000246.1:0-2983 GCA_049583575.1 Nocardioides sp. | reverse complement strand
GACCAGGGCCTCGCGCAGCGCCACCTCGATGGCCCCGGTGGTCCAGCCGGGCAGCGCCGCCAGCGCGTCGTACGCCGCGGCCACCACGCCGCGGCCGGCCTCGCCGAGGTCGTCGGTGACCCGGAAGTCGCCCTGGTCGACGAAGAGGAAGCCCAGCATGTCGACGGCCTCGGTCAGCTTGTTGATGCGCTCGGCCACGAGCGGCATCGCGGCGTCGAGGCGGGAGCGCTCGTCGTCGCTCAGCGGGTCGGAGACGAGGCCGGCGCCGGCCAGGTAGGGCACGACCCGCCGCGTCATCTCCTCCAGCGAGAGCAGGCGCATGTGGGCGCCGTTGATCGCCTCGGCCTTCTTCAGGTCGAACCGCGCGGGGTTGGGGTTGACGTCGCCGATGTCGAACGCCGCCACCATCTCGTCCAGGGTGAAGATGTCGCGGTCTCCGGAGATGGCCCAGCCCAGCAGCGCCAGGTAGTTGAGCAGCCCCTCGGGCAGGAACCCCTGCGTGCGGTAGCCCAGCAGGCTCGCCTCGGGGTCGCGCTTGGAGAGCTTCTTGTTGCCCTGTCCCATCACGTAGGGCAGGTGGCCGAAGCGCGGCGTGGCGCCGGCGACACCGATCTGCCGGAGGGCGTCGTACATCGCCAGCTGGCGGGGCGTGCTGGAGAGCAGGTCCTCGCCGCGCAGCACGTGGGTGATCTCCATGAGGGCGTCGTCGACCGGGTTGACGAGGGTGTAGAGCGGCTGGCCGTTGGCGCGGGAGACGGCGAAGTCGGGCACGTGGTCGGTGTGGAACGTGATCTCGCCCCGCACCAGGTCGTCGAAGGCGAGCTCGCCGTCGGGCATCCGGAAGCGCGAGACTGGATGGCGACCGGCGAAGCCGGCCAGCTGCTCGGCGCTCAGCGCGCGGCAGTGACCGTCGTACCCCATCAGCTTCGAGCCCGAGGCCTTCCGGCGCGCCTCGATCTCGTCGTTGGTGCAGTAGCAGTCGTAGGTGCGCCCGGCCTCGCGGAGACGGCGCAGGACGTCGTCGTAGATGTCGCCCCGCTCGCTCTGGCGGTACGGCGCGTGAGGGCCGCCGACCTCGGGGCCCTCGTCCCAGTCGAGGCCCAGCCAGCGCATCACCTCGAGCAGCGTGTCGTAGGACTCCTGGCTGTCGCGCGCGGCGTCGGTGTCCTCGATCCGGAAGACGAACGTGCCGCCGTGGTGGCGCGCGAACGCCCAGTTGAACAACGCCGTCCGCGCCAGCCCGACATGGGGCGAGCCCGTCGGCGACGGGCAGAACCGGACGCGGACGCGCCCGTCGTCGGTCGAGCCGCGCCCGTCGTCGGTCGAGCCTGTCGAGACCTCGCTCATCGCCGGGCCACCGTGTTGGTCAGCGCACCGATGCCCGCGATCGAGACCTCGACCTCGTCACCCACCTGCATCGGACCGACGCCCTCGGGCGTCCCGGTGAGGATCACGTCTCCGGGCAGCAGCGTCATCACGCTGGTGATGTGGGCGACCAGGGTCGGGACGTCGAAGATCAGGTCCTTGGTCGAGCCGTCCTGCACGAGGTCGCCGTTCAGGTGCGTCTGGAGGCTGACGCCGTCGGCGAAGGTCTGCGGGTCGAGGTCGGTCTCGATCCACGGCCCGAGGGGGCAGAACGAGTCGAAGCCCTTGGCGCGGGTGAACTGCACGTCCTTCGCCTGCAGGTCGCGGGCCGTGACGTCGTTGGCGATCGTGTAGCCGAAGATCACGTCCGTCGCCTGCTCCGGTGGCACGTCGCGACAGATGCGGCCGATCACGACCGCGAGCTCGCCCTCGTAGTCGACCCGCTCCGACTGCGGCGGGTAGTAGACGGGGTCGCCCGGGCCCACGACGGAGGTGTTGGGCTTGAGGAACATCATCGGCTCGTCGGGGAGCTCGCTGCCCATCTCGGCGGCGTGTGCCGCGTAGTTACGCCCGATGGCGACCACCTTGCTGCGAGGGATCACCGGGGCGAGCAGGCGCACGTCCGCCAGCCGGTGCTCGGCCCGCGTGGCCTTCAGACCGACGTACAGCGGGTCTCCGGTGAGCTCGACGACGACGCTGTCGTCGGCCGGCTGACCGAACTCGTCCAGCTCGCCGCCGACCACGCCGTACAGGGGGTCCTCGCCCGTGGTGAACCTCGCGATACGCACGGGTTCGACCCTATCCGGCGGGGTCGTGGACCATGGACCCTGTGGTCTCGACAGGCTCGACCGACGCAAGCGGCTCGACCGACGCAAGCGGCTCGACCGACGGCAGCGACGTGCTGGAGCGCGGGGCGGAGGGCGAGCACCTCCGCGACGAGGACTGGTACGCCGAGGAGATCGGCGCGGTGCGGTTCGTGGACTGTGTGCTCACCGACGTCGATCTCACCGAGGTCACGACCAGCGGTACGACGTTCGAGGGCTGCACCTTCCGCACCTGCCGCTTCAACGCCTCGACCCATCGCGCGAGCGCCTTCGTCGGCTGCGAGTTCCGGCGCTGCACCTTCTTCGCCGCGACCCTCGAGGGCTGCAAGCTGACCGGGTCGGTCTTCGCCGAGTGCACGCTGCGGCCGCTGACCGTCTCCGGCGGCGCCTGGCGATCGGTGACGATGCGCGGGCTGGACCTCACCGGCCTCGACCTCCGTGGCGTCGACCTGCGTGAGGCCGACCTGTCGATGAGCGACCTGACCGGCAGCGTGCTGCGCGATGCCCGGCTCGACGGCGCCACGGTCCGCGACACCGACCTCACGCGGGTCGACCTGCGCCGCGCCACGCTCGACCGCGTCGACCTGTCCTCCGCCACCCTGCACGAGACCCGGATCGACCTGCCGGCCGCAGTGCTCCTCGCCGAGCTGGCGGGTGCCGTGGTCGATCTCGGAGACTGAGCGCATGGTCTCGACAGGCTCGACCGACGCCCAGGACCCGACCGACGCCCAGGACCCGGCCCACGAGCAGGACCCGGCCCACGAGCGCCGCGCCGCCGCGCACCGGGCCAGGCT
>JBAUWD010000245.1:0-4448 GCA_049583575.1 Nocardioides sp. | reverse complement strand
GCGCCACGGTCGCGGCGGCGGCCGGTGCGACCGCGCCCCCGCCGGACGAGCGGTAGCGGACCGCCCCGAGGGCGACGTCGTGCTTCGGGTGGGTGTCCATCGCCGTGCGCACACCGAACTCGCTCTGCAGCAGGTGGCTGACCAACGGGATCCGCGAGCTGCCACCGACCAGCACGACGGTGGTGAGGTCCGCGGCCGTGAGCTGCGCCGATCGCAGCGCCCGCTGCGTCGCGTCGAGGGTGTCGCGCAGAGGCGAGGTGATCAGGCCGTCGAGCTCGGCCCGCGTGAGCCGGAGCGTCGTGCTCAGTCCGGGCAGGGCCACGGCGACGGTCGCCTCGACGTCGCTGGACAGGGCCTCCTTGGCGTCGACGCACTCCCGGCGCAGCCTCGCCAGTCCGTCGGTGACCTGTGGGTCGCCGGGATCGAGCCCGGCCAGCTGGTCGCCCAGCTGGCCGACGACGTGCTGGAAGACGGCCTCGTCGAAGTCGATCCCTCCCAGGTGCTCCACGCCGTCAGGTGACCCGAGGATGGTGAACCCCACGTCGTTCTTCTCGAGCACGCAGACGTCGAACGTCCCGCCGCCGAGGTCGTAGACGGCCACCTTGTCACCCGGCGACAGCCGGGCACGCGAGGCGTACTGCGTGGCCGCGGCCTCAGGCTCGGTACAGGTCAGCGCGGACGGGAGGTCGGCGAGCGAGACGACCTGCTGCAGCAGCTCGCGCTTGTAGCCGCCCCAGTTCGCGGGGTACGTCACGACGACCTCGTCCGGAGCCGCACCCTGTCGCTGCGTGGCGATCGACGTCGTCCACGCGAGCAGCTTCGCCGACAGGGCCTGCGGCGAGAACGGCTGGCCGGCGAGGAGGATCGGGACCGTGTCGCCGATCCGGCGCTTGAACTCCCGGGCCGAGCGCGCCGGCTCGGCGGCGGCGCGACGCTCGGCCGCCTCACCGAACAGGAACGTGCCGTCGGCCGAGAGGAAGACGACCGAGGGCACGGTCAGGGCCCGGTTGCCGAGCCCCAGCATGGTCGCCCCGGTGCCGTCGTCGACCGCGGCCGCGGTGAAGGTCGTCCCCAGGTCGACGCCGAGTCGATACCCCATCGCAAGAAGATAGCGGTGTCGTCCGACCTGGGCCTACACTCCATCCGGGGCCATGGCCGGGGATTGCCGCCCCGCCTTCCGGAGCCGTGGGCTCGGGTGGTGAGCACGAGATGAAGCTGGACATCCGCGAGATCTACGACGCGGCGCGCGCGGCCGGGTTCACCCCTGACCAGGCCACCACCTGGACCGCCATCGCGATGGCCGAGTCCGGTGGCCGGACCGATGCCCACAACCCGAACGGCGAGGACTCCTTCGGGCTCTGGCAGATCAACGTCGCACCCGGGGTCCGCAAGAACGTCTGGGGCGACCTCGACGACCCCTACGTGAACGCGCGAGCGGCGTACGCCATCTCGAACCACGGCACCGACATGCGCCCCTGGACGACGACGCACGCGTCGAACGCCGGCAGCTCCGCGGACTACCGCACCTACCTCGGCGAGGTCTCGGCGGTGACCGGCTTCGCGGGCGACGACCGTGGTGTGGAGGGCTACTCGTCCCCGCTGCCCGATCCGCTGCCACCGTCGTCGCCGGCCACGGCCACGTCGTACGACGTGATCGACCTCGGCGCCCAGCCGGGCAGCGACCTCGACACCGACCACGACGGGCTCACCGACGCCTTCGAGGCCAGGATCGGCAGCAACCCGGAGCTCGCCGACACCGACGGGGACGGTCTGTCGGACGCGTACGAGGCCGGGGTGAGCCACACCGACCCCCTGCTCGCCGACACCGACGGCGACACCCTGACGGACTCGGCCGAGGTGGCGCTGGGGACCTCGCCGACCTCGCTCGACACGGACCAGGACGGACTGTCCGACGGGCTCGAGATCAGGTCCGGGTACGACCCGCTCGCGCCGCAAGGGGACGGGGCGCAGGTCGGGACGAGCGCCATGTCGACGTCCTCGGCCCCGGGATGGCCGACCGACTCGCACGGGGCGGCTGCGTCCGCTGTCGAAACGGCGACCGCGGCCGTCGCCCCGCCGTCCTTCCGGGGTGGGGACCCGTGGGCCAAGGTCAGCGTCGACGGCGAGACGGTGGACAACTTCACGGCCGCGGCCCTGCAGGTCGCCGGGCAGGAGGCCGGCACCCACTGGCACATCCTGCAGGGGTCCTTCTCGACCGACGTGGCAGCCTCGGGATCCACCCACGCGGGCGGGGGCGTCGTCGACGTCGCCCCCACCGACGGGGACTGGGAGGGCGCCGTCACGGCCCTGCGGAAGATCGGCTTCGCAGCGTGGATCAGGAACGTCCCGGGCCATGCGTACACGGGGTCCGGGGCGCACATCCACGCCGTCCTGATCGGGGACGAGCAGATGTCGCACCAGGCGGCCCTCCAGGTCCAGGACTACCTGAACGACGACAACGGCCTCGAGGGCTCCGCCCCCGACGACGGCCCGCGCCAGTTCGTCCACAACCGCTTCTCGTGGGACGGCGCGGCCCTCGACCCGACCGCGACGGTCGCGTCGTACGACCAGATCGATGCGGGCGCCAGGCCCGGCCAGGTGAGCGACACCGACGGGGACGGCCTCACCGACGCCTTCGAGCGCGCGCACGGCCTCGATCCGCTGTCCGCCGACACCGACCACGACGGCAGGGGCGACGGCATGGAGCTGCTGAGCGGCACCTCCCCGCTGGTGGCCGATGCGACGGCCGGCGGCGTGGGGGGCATCGCCGCCCCCGCCGCGGAGGCAGCCTCCCTGAATGGCCTCGACCCGGCCGGGGACGACGACGGCGACCACCTGAGCAACGCCTTCGAGATCGAGCACGGGCTCGACCCGCGCTCGGCGGACACCGACCACGACGGTCTCACCGATGCGACGGAGCTCGCGCTGGGCACCGACCCGACGGCGGTCGACAGCGACCTGGACGGCTTCACCGACCACGCAGAGCTCCAGTTCGGGACCGACCCGCTCGTCGCCGAACCGAACGCTTCCGGCGCGCTCGACCCGGGGGCGGACCCCATGTCCGCCGACCACCTGTGGCCGGATCTCGCTGCGCCGGACGGCGGGACCGACGCGGGCTAGCACGGGGGAAGGGGAGGGATGCCCGGGTTCGCGCAGGCGAACAGCCGTCGGCCGGAGCCCAGCGGGCTGCGCCGGCCGCGACTGATCGCGCCCCTGGTCGACGACGACGGGCCCGGCGTCGTCGTCGTCATCGCGCCACCCGGTTCGGGCAAGACGACACTCCTGTCGCGTGCCGCGGCGCTCAGCCCCCGGCCGGCCGCCTGGTACGTCGCCGGGCCGGAGGACCGCTCCGCCGCCACGTTCGTCGGGCATCTGGCCGACGCCGCGGCCGCCGCCATCGGGGTCGACCTGGGGACACCCACCACCGCCTCGCAGCTCGCCGGGTCGCTCGAGGCCACCCTCAGCCGGCCCGTGCTGCTGGTGCTCGACGACGTCCACGAGCTGCAGGGGTACCCCGCGGAGCACGAGCTGGACGACCTCCTGCGCCTGCGGCCACGACACGTGCGCATCGCCCTGGGCACCCGCCGTCCGCTCACCTCGAACACGCCCCGGCTGATGGTGTCCGGTGAGCTGGTCGAGCTCGACCACGAGGCGCTGCGCTTCCGGTCGTGGGAGGTGGAGGAGCTGTTCCGCCTGGTGTACGCCGAGCCGCTCTCGCCGGAGGGTGCCGCGGCGCTCACCCGGCGCACCGGTGGCTGGGCTGCGGGGCTCATGTTGTTCCACCTCTCGACCAGCGGGAAGTCGGCCGTCGAGCGCGAGCGCGCCGTGGCGGATCTCGGCGGCCGGTCGAGGCTCCTGCGCAGCTATCTGACCAGGACCGTGCTGGACGAGCTCGAGCCGCAGCGCCGCGAGTTCCTGCTCGCCACGTGCACGCTCGGCACCCTGACCGGTCCGCTGTGCGACGAGCTGCTCCACCGCGGAGGCTCCGCGGCGGTGCTCGACGACCTCGCGTCGCGCCAGTTCTTCACGACGATCGCCGAGGACGGCCGCTCCTACCGCTACCACCAGGTGCTCCAGACGCTGCTCGAGGGCCTGCTCGTCGAGGAGCGCGGGCCGCGTGCGGCCCGGGAGCTCTACGCCAGGAGCGCCCAGCTCCTCGAGACGGCGGACCTGCCCCGCGAGGCGCTGCGCGCCTATGCCATGGCCGACGACTTCGCCTCGGTCGCGCGGGTGCTCCAGCAGTCGACGGCCGGTCTCGCCATGGACCAGCGGGTGACGGTCGACGCCGCGCGTGACGACCCATGGCTGGCGCTGGTCCGGGCGCGGCGGCTGCAGCGTGACGGCTCCTTCCGCGCCGCCGTCGCCGCGTTCCACGACGCCGAGTCGCTGCTCGACGACTCCGAGTTCCGGCGCCGCTGCCGCGAGGAGCGGGCGGCCGCCCGGGTCTG
>JBAUWD010000244.1:0-8458 GCA_049583575.1 Nocardioides sp. | reverse complement strand
CCTAGGTCCGCAGACCGGACGCGGGCGAGAGCGTGGTGGACCCCCGGTCAGGGCTTCCGGACGGACATCTCTCAGACGGCCCGAGCGAGGGCGTCATCGAGCGCGGCGAGCACGAGGAGCACGGCGTCCGGCCGGGCGTTGGGGCCCATCAGGCCGATCCGCCAGACCGAGTCGGCGAAGGCGCCGGCACCGGCACCGATCTCGAGGTCGTGCACGTCGAGGAGGTACCGGCGTACGGCGGCCGAGTCGACGCCCTCGGGAACCTTGACGGTGGTCAGCTCGGGGAGCCGCGAGCCCTCGGCGGCGAACAGCTCGAGCCCGCGCGCCCGGAGCCCGTCCTGGAGCTGTCGGCCGGCGGCCTCGTGGCGTGCCCAGACCGCCGGGAGGCCCTCGTCGAGGATCCGCCCGAGGCCGGCGTGCAGGCTGACGACCATCGCGACCGGGGCCGTGTGGTGGTACGTGCGCCCGCCGCCCTTGGCCGAGGCCTCGCCGACGTAGCCACCGAGCAGGTTGAGGTCGAGGTACCAGCTGCTCGGCCTCTCGACCCGGCGCTCGAAGGCGCGCTCGCCGATCGTGAACGGCGCGAGGCCGGGTGCCACGCCGAGGCACTTCTGGGAGCCGGCGTAGCCGATGTCGATGCCCCAGTCGTCGGCCGCGAGCTCGATGCCGCCGATGCTGGTCACCGCGTCGACCAGCAGCAGCGCCTCGGACCCGCTCGATCGGAGGCCGGCGCCGAGCGCCGCGATGTCGGACCTGACACCCGTGCTGGTCTCGGCATGGACGGCGGCGACGATCGACGGGCTCGGGTGGGCCGCGAGCACGCGGTCGACGTCGACCGGCTGCCCCCACTCGTGCTCGACCGCGACGACCTCGGCGCCGCAACGGGCCGCGACGTCGCACATCCGCTGGCCGAAGAGCCCGTTGACCGCCACCACGACGACGTCGCCGTCGTGGACGGTGTTCACGAACGCCGCCTCCATCCCGGCCGACCCGGTGGCGGAGATCGGGAGCGTCCGGGCGTTCGCCGTCCCCCAGACGGTGCGCAGCATCTCGCACGCCTCGTCCATCACGGCGAGGAACGCCGGGTCGAGATGTCCCAGCAACGGGCGCGCCAGTGCTGCCGTCGCCTCCGGGTAGGGGTTGGTCGGGCCCGGCCCGAAGAGGTGGCGTTCGCGGATCACGCGGTCGAGGCTAGCGAGTCGCGCTGGGTCACAGGATCGCGCCCGGGTTGAGGATCCCGTCGGGGTCGAGGGCGTCCTTGATCCTGCGGGTCAATGCCATCACGTCCGGACCGAGCTGGTCCGGCAGGGCGACGGCCTTGGCCCGGCCGACCCCGTGCTCGCCGGTGATCGTCCCACCCAGGGCGATCGCGGCGGCCATCACCTCACCGAAGGCCACGCGGGCGCGTCGCTCGGCAGCGGGATCCGCCGGGTCGTAGACGATGTTGGGGTGGGTGTTGCCGTCGCCGGCGTGGGCGACGACCGGGATCTCCACGTCGTACGACGCGGCGATGCGGCCGATCGCGTCGAGCAGGTCGGGGAGCACCGGGATCGGCACCCCGACGTCCTCGAGCAGCAGTGACCCGCGCGCCTCGAGGGCCGGGAAGGCCGCCCGCCGCGCCTCGATGAACATCTCTCCCTCGCCGGCGTCGTCGGTCAGGAAGCACTCGACGGCACCGGCCGCGGTGCACGCCGCCCGCATCGTGGCTATCTCGACCGACCGCACCTCTCCCGGTGCGTCCGACTGCACGATCAGCAGCGCTCCGGCAGTGCGGTCGAGTCCCATCGGGCGGTGGTCCTCGACGGCGTTGACCGACGCGCTGTCCATCAGCTCGCACAGGCACGGCCGCATCGTCGACCGGATCGTGACCACGGCCTCGGCCGCGGCGTGCACGCTCGGGAACGTCGCCACCAGCGTCGACCGCGCCGCCTGCGCCGGCACGAGCCGCAGGATCGCCCGGGTGACGATCCCGAGCGTCCCCTCGCTACCGACGAACAGCTTGACGAGCGACAGCCCGGCGACGTCCTTGATCCGCTTGCCGCCCAGCGTGATCAGCGTCCCGTCCGCGAGCACGACGTCGAGCCCGAGCACGTAGTCGGTGGTCACGCCGTACTTCACGCAGCACAGTCCACCGGCGTTGGTGGCGACGTTGCCGCCGATGGAGCAGATCTCGTACGACGACGGGTCCGGCGGGTACCACAGCCCCTCCTTCGCGGCCGCCGCCTTCACGTCCTTGTTGAAGGCGCCGGGCTCGACCACGGCGACCTGGCACGACGGGTCGATCTCGATCGCAGCCATCCGCTCGAGGCTGAGCACGATCCCGCCGTCCACCGCGCTGGACCCTCCGGACAGCCCGCTCCCGGCGCCACGGGGCACGACGGGCACGCGGTGCGCAGCCGCCCAGCGGACCGCCGTCTGCACCTGCTCGGCGTCCTCCGCGCGGACGACGGCTGTCGGCGTACCCGCGGACGGGTCGCGCGACCAGTCGTGCCGGTACTTCTCCACGCCGGCCGGGTCGGTGACGACGACGTCACCCGGCAGCGCGGCCCGGAGCGAGTCCAGCGGGTCCATGGGCCCATGCAACCACGCCGTCGCGCGCCGGCTGCCTGGAGTTCGGTTCCAAGGGGGTGACTCGGCGCGTCTGGAGTGGCAATGTCCATGCGCGGGAGATCCCCACATGAGCAGCAAGGAGCCTCTCCGCATGTCCATTCGCACACATGCCACGAGGCGTCGCCTCTTCTCGGGCGTCGCATGCACCGGTCTCGTCACCGGCGCTCTCGTCCTCCCCGCACTCGGCGGGGCCGCCACCTCGGCCCTCGGGGCCACGCCTTCGCAGGCGTCGACCTGCCACCTCGGCCACGGCATCTCGCACGTCGTCAACCTCGTCTTCGACAACGTGCACTTCGGCCGGGACAACCCCCATGTCCCGTCGGACCTGGAGCGCATGCCGGCCCTCATGAACTTCATGAAGGACAACGGCACGATCCTGTCCAACACGCACACGCCGATCATCGCCCACACGGCCGACGACAGCCTGAGCATCTACACCGGCCTGTACGGCGACCGCCACGGCCAGCCGCTGTCCAACAACTACAAGACCTACAACCCCGACGGCACCACCGACCCGGCCGCGTCGTTCGCGTACTGGACCAGCCCGGTGGCCGACACCCTCGGGACGCCGACGGCGGGTCACGACACGACTCCGTCGATGGTCTACTCCGACACGGTCCCGGCGAGCGGGGCGCCCGACCGCCAGACGCCGGCCCCGTGGGTGCCCTTCACCCGCGCCGGCTGCAACGTGGGCGACTTCTCCACGGCGAACATGGTGCTCGAGAACGCCAAGGTCGACCTGCCCACGATCTTCGGCCCGAGCTCGCCCGAGGTCGCGCAGTACAACGCCGACCCCGACAGCTACAAGGACGCCGAGGTCGCCGACTACATCGGGACCGCGGTGCACTGCGCCCCCGGATCCGCGGTCTGCGCCGACGCACAGGCGGTGAAGTACGGCCAGACGACCCCGACCCCCTCCGCGGTCACGGACTCGCTGCCGACCGAGCCGGGTGGCTACCACGGCTACCAGGCGCTCTTCGGGGCCAAGTACGTCGCGCCGCAGCTGGGCGCGGGCACTCCCGACCTGACCCACAACGGTCACCCGGTGACCGACGCCCAGGGGAACCTCGTCGACCTGGACGGCAACACGATCTCCGAGCCGTTCAGCGGGAAGCCGGGCTTCCCGGGGTTCAACCCCACTGCCAGCCAGTCGCTGGCCTACCTGGCCGACATGCAGGAGAGCGGCATCCCGATCACCTACGGCTACATCTCCGACATGCACGAGCGGAAGGCGTTCGACCAGGGCCCGTGCACGACGGCGACGGCGACCCGCTCCGGCAATCCGATCGGCCCCGGTGACGAGTGCTACCAGGAGAACGGCGACGCCTACAACCAGGCGTTCGAGAAGTTCTTCCAGCGGCTCGCCGAGGACGGCATCAACAAGTCCAACACGCTGTTCGTGATCAGCGCCGAGGAGAACGACCAGTTCGCGGGTGCCAACACCGGTCGGGCCATCACCCCGACGCCGCCGTCCTGCGACGGCGTCACGGTGTTCTGCTCGTACCCGGCCAACTCGCTCGGCGAGCTCCAGGCGAACATCAAGGGCCTGCTGTCGACCACGCAGAGCGCCGGTACGGCGTACGACATCGAGCCGCAGGGCGCGTCGATCTACCTGCACGGCCAGCCCGGCCAGCACGACGCGACCCTGCGTCAGATGGAGCGCGACACGGCGGCGATGACCGGTGACAACCCCTACAGCGGCGAGACCGGGCAGAAGATCGTGAAGTACCAGGCCGGCGGCGTGGAGGAGCGCATCCTCCACATGCAGACGGCGGACCCGTTGCGGATGCCGTCGTACACGATGTTCCCGGTGCCGGACTACTACTTCTCCACCTCCGGGGACAACGTCTCGGTGAACCCGAGCTACTCGTGGAACCACGGGTACTACTCGCCGAACATCGACGTCACCTGGTCGTCGTTCGCGGGTCCGGGCGTGGCGGCCGACGGGATCAACGGCCCGACACCGCGGCAGAGCAACGAGTCGCACGACCCGAACTCGAACAACACCGTGCCGCAGGCGTCGACCCGCGGGACCTGGGTCGAGGAGGTCGACATCCGGCCGACCATGCTGTGGCTCGCCGGGCTGCACGACGACTACACCTCCGACGGCCAGGTGATCTCCCAGATCCTGTCCCACCCGACGCGCTCGCTGCGTCGGGCCCAGGTGCTGGGCGCGGCGTACCGGCAGATCAACTCCTCGGTGGGCGTGCTGGCGACGGCCACCCTCGAGGCCGAGTCGGCGGCACTGGCCAGTGGCTCGCCGGGCCACGACCGGGCCTACGACGCGACGCAGGCCGCACTGCGCCGGATCGCCGACCACCGCGACCGGCTGGCGACGCGGATGAAGGAGGCACTGGCCGATGCCGCGGCCGGTCACGCCGTCCATCGATGGAGCAGGTCCGGTCTGCTGCTCCGGGCCCTGCATCTCGTGCGACGGTCCCACCGCCTCAGCCGCTGAGACACGACTCGGGGCCGGACGCTCAGCGTCCGGCCCCGAGTCGCCCGGTGGTCCACCACCGGACGCACGATCGACCGACGAGGCCGGACGATAGGGTGCACGGCGGAGTACCGCCGAGAAGCAGGAGCAACCGTTGCCCGAGGTCACGCCGCTGCAGAAGGTCCTGATCGCCAACCGGGGCGAGATCGCCGTGCGCGTCATCCGGGCCTGCAAGGACGCCGGCATCGGCAGCGTCGCGGTGTACGCCGACCCCGACCGTGACGCGCTCTTCGTCCGGCTGGCCGACGAGGCGCACAGCCTCGGCGGCGCCACCCCGGCCGACTCCTACCTCGACATCGACAAGATCGTGGACGTGGCGCGCAAGGCGGGCGCCGACTCGGTCCATCCCGGCTACGGCTTCCTCGCCGAGAACCGCGCCTTCGCCCAGGCCGTGCTCGACGCCGGCCTGGTCTGGATCGGCCCGCCCCCCACCGCGATCGAGAGCCTGGGAGACAAGGTCAAGGCGCGGCACATCGCCGAGAAGGTCGGTGCCCCCTTGGTCGCCGGCACGAAGGACCCCGTCGAGAGCGCCGACGAGGTCGTCGCCTTCGCCAAGGAGCACGGCCTGCCGATCGCCATCAAGGCGGCGTTCGGGGGCGGCGGGCGCGGGCTCAAGGTGGCCCGCGAGATGGACGAGGTCGCCGACCTCTACGAGTCCGCCGTGCGCGAGGCGGTGAGCGCGTTCGGACGCGGCGAGTGCTTCGTGGAGAAGTACCTCGACCGGCCGCGCCACGTCGAGACCCAGTGCCTGGCCGACCAGCACGGCAACGTCGTGGTCGTCTCGACCCGCGACTGCTCGCTCCAGCGTCGCCACCAGAAGCTCGTCGAGGAGGCGCCCGCGCCGTTCCTGACCTCCGAGCAGGTCGACCGGCTCTACTCGTCGTCCAAGGCGATCCTGCGGGAGGCCGCGTACGTCGGAGCCGGCACCTGCGAGTTCCTGGTCGGCCAGGACGGCACGATCAGCTTCCTCGAGGTCAACACCCGGCTGCAGGTCGAGCACCCCGTCTCCGAGGAGGTCACCGGACTCGACCTCGTGCGCGAGATGTTCCGGATCGCCGCCGGCGAGGCGCTCGGGTACGACGACCCCAGCGTCGCGGGCCACTCGATCGAGTTCCGCATCAACGCCGAGGACGGCGGCAACAACTTCATGCCCGCGCCCGGCACCCTCTCGCGCTGGGAGCCGCCGAGCGGGCCGGGTGTCCGCGTGGACGGTGGCTACGTCTCCGGCGAGACCATCCCCGGTGCCTTCGACTCGCTGATCGCCAAGCTGATCGTCACCGGCCGCGACCGCACCCAGGCGCTGGAGCGGTCGCGACGCGCCCTGGCGGAGTTCGTCGTCGACGGGATGCCCACGGTCATCCCGTTCCACCGCGCCGTCGTCGACGACCCGGCCTACGTCGGCGAGGGATCCGACACCGAGGGACACTTCGAGATCCACACGTCCTGGATCGAGACCGAGTTCGACAACCGGATCACGCCCTACGCCGGTGCCTCGGCCGACCCGGACGACCCCGGCGAGCGGCAGACGGTCGTGGTGGAGGTCGGCGGCCGCCGTCTCGAGGTCAGCCTGCCCGGCGGCCTGGGCGGCGGGGTCCCGACCGGCTCGGCCACCGGCGCGAGGAAGCCGAACCGTTCGGCGGGCAAGAAGGCCGGCGCCGCGGCGAGTGGCGACTCGGTGACCAGCCCCATGCAGGGCACCATCGTCAAGGTGGCGGTCGAGGAGGGCCAGTTCGTCGCCGAGGGCGAGGTGATCGTCGTCCTCGAGGCGATGAAGATGGAGCAGCCGCTCAAGGCGCACAAGGCCGGGACCGTGAGCGGCCTGCAGGCCGAGGTCGGCGCGACGGTGACCAACGGCGCCGTCATCTGCGAGCTCAAGGACTGATGGGCGCGACCGACCCGGCTGCCGACGTCGTACGCCTGCGTGCACCGCGCGAGCGGGTGAGCCCTCGGGCCCGGTGGATGTGGGTCGCCGGCGACCTCCTCCGGACGGCGGTCGTGATGACCGTGCTGCTGCTCGTGGTCGGCCCGTGGGACTGGTTCGACCTGCCCGCATGGGTGATCTGGGCGGTCGCCGGGGTCCAGCTGGCGTACGCCGCGGTCGTGCCGCAGTGGCGCTACCTCGTGCATCGGTGGGAGGTCACCGACACCGCGGTCTACACGCAGACCGGCTGGTGGGCTCGCGAACGACGGATCGCACCGATGTCGCGGGTGCAGACCGTCGACCACCAGGAGGGCGCGATCTCGCGGCTCTTCGGGCTGGCGACGGTGCGCGTCACCACGGCGTCGTCGGCAGGCGCCCTCACGATCGAGGGGCTCGACCGTGACCGGGCCCTCGCGATCGTCGACGGGCTGACGCGCACGGCCGACTCGGTCCCCGGCGACGCGACGTGAGCGCCGACGTCCTCGACGGACTGTCCGACTGGCGGCGGCTCGACCGCCGGATGCTCCTGGTGCACCCGGTCAAGGACCTCGGCCGCTACCTCGTGCCGCTGATCGCACTCGTCGTCTTCGGCCGCTCGTCCTCCTCCGACGGCGGTCGGTGGGGCCTGGTCGCGCTGGGCATCCCGATCGTGCTCGGTCTGATGCGGTACGTGACCACGAGCTACCGGCTGACCCCCGAGCGGATCGAGCTGCGGCACGGGCTGCTGAACAAGAAGGTCACGTCCGCCGCGCTCGACCGGGTCCGCACCGTCGACGTCACGGCCTCCCCCATCCATCGCCTCCTGGGTCTGGTCACGCTGCAGATCGGCACCGGCCACAGCGCGGCGAAGAGCGACGAGCGGATGTCGCTGGACGGGCTGTCGATCGCGGCCGCCGGCCACCTGCGCACCGTGCTCCTGCACGGGTCGGCCTCGTCCGACCCGGACGCCGCGCCGGAGAGCAACCGGCGCGTGGTCCTCACCCTCGACCCGGCGTGGGTGCGGTTCGCCCCGCTCACCTCGGCCGGCGTCGTCATCGCCGGTGCCGCGCTCGGCATCGTGGCACAGGCCGTGCGCACCCTGGAGTGGGCGCCGTCGGTGGACGCGCACCGACTCGCCCGGCTCGGGGTGACCCTGCTCCTGATGCTCGGGCTGGCGTCGTTCGTGGTCGTGCTCTGCGTCCTGGCCGTCATCGGCTACCTGGTGAGCAACTTCGGCTTCCAGCTCAGCCACACCCGCAGTGACGGCTCGTGGCATCTGCGCCGCGGGCTGTTCACCACCCGCGAGACGAGTCTCGACGACGCCCGGGTGTCGGGAGTCAGCATCGGCGAGCCGCTCGGGCTGCGGCTCGCGCACGGCGCACGGCTGTCGGCGATCGTGACCGGGCTCAACCGCAAGCAGCAGGGCAGCTCCGTGCTGGTGCCGCCCGCAC
>JBAUWD010000243.1:0-5019 GCA_049583575.1 Nocardioides sp. | reverse complement strand
ACGCCGTGCTCCTCGTGCTCGCCGCGCTCGATGACGCCCTCGCTCGGGCCGTCTGAGAGATGTCCGTCCGGAAGCCCTGACCGGGGGTCCACCACGCTCTCGCCCGCGTCCGGTCTGCGGACCTAGGGTGACCGCCATGGCGGAGACCAGGTGGGAGCGGGCCCGTGCCGAGGAGCGGGTGGCCGGGCACGGAGGGTACGGCGCCCACTTCGCCCGGCTGATGGCCGAGGGCGCGGACATCGAGGGCGAGGCCCGGCTGGCCGACGCCCTGGCGCCCCGGGATGCCTGGATCCTCGACGCCGGATCCGGCATGGGTCGCGTCGGCGGCGCGCTGGTCCGTCGCGGTCACCACGTCGTCGGCGTCGACTTCGACGCCGAGATGATCGCGCAGTCGCGCGCCACCTTTCCCGACCTGCCCGTGGTGAGCTCTCGCCTCGACGAGCTCACGCCCGCGATGCTGGCCGCCGGGGGCTTCCCCACGTCGTACGACCTGGTCGTCTGCGTCGGCAACGTGATGATCCTGCTCGCGCCGGGCACCGAGCGGACCGTGCTCGCCAACCTGGCGACCCTGGTCGCCCCCGGCGGACGGCTGCTGGTCGGCTTCGCCGTCAGGGGAGCGCCGGCTGCCGCCGCGCGTCCGTACCCGGTCGACGAGTTCGCAGCGGACTGCCGGGCGGTGGGTCTGGTCGTCCAGTCCCGGTTCGCGTCGTACGACCTGCGCCCCTTCGCCGACGACGGCGACTACGTCGTCCACGTGCTCCGCCCCCTCGCTGGGTGATTCCGGGCGGCTGGAGTCGGTACGCGATCACTGTCACGTTCGCTGGTGGAAGGTCCATTCGCCGTCGGATCGTCGGCGGAGGTCGAAGCGGGTGTCGTGGGCGCGGCGGTGGTGGTGGCCGCAGAGGGGGAGTGCGTTGTCGAGGGTGGTGGCTCCGCCCCGGGCCCAGGGGTGGGGGTGGTGGATCTCGCACCAGGCGAAGGGTCGGGTGCAGCCCGCGACGGCACAGGTGTGGTGGGCCAGTGACAGGGCGCGGCGTTGGGTGCGGGTGTGCAGGCGCCGGGTTCGGCCGAGGTCGAGCGGCAGCGAGTCGCCGTCGAGGACGGCGGGGACGAGGCCGGCGTTGCAGGCCAGCCGTCGGGCTTGGCCGGCAGTGATCGCGACCCCGGTGTCGAGTCCGGCGGCGCCGATGCCGCTGAGCAGGGCGTCCAGGTCGAGGGTGACCAGGACCTGGCAGTTGTTGCCGCCGTGGCCGGGCCAGCCGGTGGTGGGGAGGTGCTCGATGAGCTCGCACCAGGCTGCGCCGCGGGTCTCGTAGATGTTGGCGCCTCCGTCGTGTCCCGGCGCCGAGGGGTCGCTCACCGGCCGGCCGGCGCGGTCGAGAGACAGCCGGCGGGGTGCGGTGAGCCGGTCGAGGGCCTGGGTGAGCAGGTGACCGTGCAGCTCGGGGATCCGGAACCGGCCGCTGAACGACCCGTCCCCGTTGTCGTGCAACGCCAGGAACGTCTCGGCCTCCGCGGTCCGGGTCTCCCGGCCGAGCAGGATCGCCTCGTGCCGCGCCGCGAGCTCGTGGTCGATGGTGGCGAACATCCGCCGCGCCGCCTGCCGCAACCGCTTGGCATCCATCGGCCGCCCGGACCGCGTCCCTGCCCCGGTCGCCCGGTCCACCAGCCACGCCTCCGCAACCGCCACCTGCTGGACGGTCGCCTCCACCGGCGCCTGCTCCGCCGCATGAACGATCACGCGCACCTGCTCGACCCGCAGCCCACCGGCCGCGAACGCCTCCCGCGTCACCGCATACTTCTCCTGCAACAGCCGCGCCAGCCACAGGCCCCCGGCCGCCCGCTCCCGGGTGCTGCCCGTCAGCCGGGCCAGCCACGCATCCGTACCCGTCTCCGCGGTCTCCTCGACCACCCGGCGCCGGTCCGCCTCGGCCGACACCGCCAGCCTCAGCTCCGCGGCCCGCGACTCCACGCGAGCCAGCGCCGCGACCGCCTCACCCAACGCCTCGGTGTCCAGCAGACCCACCGGCTCCCGCCGAGCCCGCACCAGACATCCCTCGACCTCCGCGAGCAGCGGCCCCAGGCCCGGCGCGACGTATCGCCCCTCCGAAGAGCGTTCCAGCACCGAGATGGCCATATCCGTATGGTATCGAACCTCTGTTCGAACGGCCAGCACAGGGACCCGACCTGTGCACAGCCCACCCGGTGGCCTCCGTGAAGCGATCCCTGTCACCCGACCATGCGGGGCGGTGCTGATGCGCACGAAGGCTGGAAGGCTGGGCTCGCGCGGTGATCCTGGACGACGTAATACGTCGGTCCATCGCCTCGAGGTCAAGACGCAGCCCGACAACGTGGCCGAACAGCGAGCCTTGCTCGCCGTCGGCTTCCAGCAGGAAGGGGTCCTCCGTGGAGCGGAGTTCCGCGACGGCACGTGACAACCCCGGGCGTCGGCCCAGAGGTCAGCTGTCACCTCTCTGCCCTTGGATCGCGACGTCGACGGCGCCCACGATGCTCGACAGGCCGGCCGGGTGGGCGATCGTCAACCCTGCGAGGTCACCGGGCCGGAACCAGCCGACGGCATCGTGCTCCTCGGGCGCGGCGTTGACAGGCTCGCCTTCCCAGCGCGTCACCAGGAACGCGTGCACGTCGAGGGTCGGGTCACCGACCGTCATCGGGAAAGGCGCAGGGTCGTGGATGTGCACACCCAGCTCCTCGAGGCACTCCCGCCTGACTGCCTGGTGCGGCAGCTCGCCCGACTCGACGTGTCCGCCGACGAGGTCCCAGCAGTCCGGGTACCAGCGACGTGATGGATGGCGATGCCCCAGGAGCACGAGCCCGTCGCGCACGAGTGCGGCGACTGCGATCCGAGTCCGGGCGACCATGTCGGCACCCTAGGCGCGAGCCCCCCGTGCCGCCGTTGCACGAACCTCTGCCGATCGGCGGACACCTCGGTGGACCCGTGCGAGCATCCCCGCATGACCTCCGACGACGTGGGGCCACGCCCTGAGCGGGTCCTGGCGGTCGCGGCACTGATCGCGATGGTCAGTGGGATCGTCGTCGTTCTCGGCGACGTTGCGTCTGTGCAGCCCGGGCTGGTGGTGACCGCTGCCTCGGCCTTCATCCTGAGCGTCGTCGGGTTCGGGGTGGGCGGATGCTCACGTCACTGTCCAGCGAGGGTCCGGGTGCGCCTGTCGACGCGTCGCCCGCTCCGCGACAGCCGTTGCCGGTAGTTAGCGATCGTTAACCAACGCCGCTAGCATGTGCCGCATGAGTTTCGAGCTGTCACGCGAGCACGAGGAGTTCCGGCGCACGGTCCGCGAGTTCGCGGAGGCCGAGATCGCCCCGCACGCCGCGCAGTGGGACCGCGACCACCACTTCCCGACCGACGTCGTGCAGCAGATGGGCAAGCTGGGGCTGATGGGGCTCACCGCCCCCGAGGAGTACGGCGGCGCCGGCGAGCACGGCGACTTCAGCAGCCTCTGCGTCGCGATCGAGGAGATCGGCCGGGTCGACCAGTCGATGGGGATCACCCTCGAGGCCGCGGTCGGCCTCGGCATCAACCCGATCCAGACCTTCGGCACCAAGGAGCAGAAGGACACCTGGCTTCCTGACCTGGTCGCCGGCACCACACTGGCCGGCTTCGGCCTGACCGAGCCCGGCTCCGGCTCGGACGCCGGAGCCACCCGCACCCGTGCCGAGCTCGTCGGCGGCGAGTGGGTCGTGAACGGCGCCAAGCAGTTCATCACGAACTCCGGCTCCGACATCACCTCCTGCGTCACGGTGACCGCCCGGACCGGCGCGGCCGACGGTCAGGCGCGCCCCGAGATCTCGACGATCATCGTGCCCAGCAACACCCCCGGCTTCACCGCGGAGCCGCCGTACGACAAGCTCGGCTGGCACGCCTCCGACACCCACGCGCTCACCCTCGAGGACGTCCGCGTACCCGAGGGCAACCTGCTCGGCGAGCGCGGGCGTGGCCTGTCCCAGTTCCTGGCCACCCTCGATGACGGGCGGGTGGCGATCGCGTCCCTCGCGGTCGGCTGCATCCAGGCCTGCGTCGACGCCAGCGTGAGGTACGCCGGCGATCGGCAGACCTTCGGGGTGCCGATCGGGCGCAAGCAGGGCCTGGCCTTCCAGATCTCCGACATGGAGGTCCTGCTGCGCGCCAGCCGTCTGCTGACGTACCGGGCCGCAGCGATGAAGGACGCCCTGCTGCGCGGCGGTGGGCCCAGCGCCGGCGAGTACCGGCAGGCCGCCGCCGTCGCCAAGCTCCATGCCACCGAGTCGGCCGTGACCGCCACGCGCATCGCCACGCAGGTGTTCGGTGGCTACGGCTTCATGGAGGAGTACCCCGTCGCGCGCATGTACCGCGACGCCAAGGTGCTCGAGATCGGCGAGGGCACCTCGGAGGTCCAGCGGCTGCTGATCGCGCGCGGCCTCGGCCTCCCGGTCGAGTAGCGTCGCAGGGTGCGACTGCTCCGCGACCTCCCTCCGGAGGTGCGCGCGCTGACGGGGGTCGCCTTCATGGTGGCCCTGGGCTTCGGGCTCGTCGCTCCCGCGCTGCCGCTGTTCGCGCGCGAGTTCGGGGTCAGCAAGGCCGCCGCGGGCGCGGTGGTGAGCGCCTTCGCGCTGATGCGGCTGCTGATGGCGCCGTTCGTCGGTCGGCTCGTCAACGCCGTCGGCGAGCGCGTCCTGCTCGCCACGGGCATCGGGGTCGTCGCCGTGAGCAGCGCACTGGCCGGCCTCTCCCAGTCCTACTGGCAGCTGCTCGTCCTGCGCGGCGCCGGGGGCATCGGCTCGATCATGTTCAGCGTGAGCGCGGCCAGCCTGCTGGTCAGGGTCACGCCGAGCCACCTGCGCGGTCGGGCACAGGGGGTCTGGGCCGGCTCCTTCCTGATCGGCCTGGTCGCCGGCCCCGCGGTCGGCACGGTGGCGACGTTCTCCCTGCGGCTGCCGTTCTTCCTGTACGCCGGCACGCTGGTCGTCGCCGGGCTGGTCGGGCTCGGTGCGCTGCGGCAC
>JBAUWD010000242.1:0-5666 GCA_049583575.1 Nocardioides sp. | reverse complement strand
CCCCCGTCACGGGCCTCGCCAAGGCCGGCGGCGGCCTCGACCTCACCGTGGGGACCGGCCGCGTCGTCCGCGCCCGGCACGTGGCGCTCGGCACCAACGCGTTCCCCTCCCTCGTGCGCCGCGTGCGCCTGCACACGGTGCCCGTCTACGACTACGCGCTGATGACCGAGCCGCTGAGCCCGGCCCAGCTCGACGCGGTCGGGTGGCGCGGGCGGCAGGGCCTCGACGACATGACCAACCAGTTCCACTACTACCGGATGACCGACGACGACCGGATCCTGTGGGGCGGCTACGACGCGATCTACCACTTCGGGCGTCACGTGCGACCGTCGTACGACCAGCGGCCGGCGACGTTCGAGCTCCTGGCTCGGCAGTTCTTCGAGACCTTCCCCCAGCTCGAGGGGCTGCGGTTCTCCCACCGCTGGGGCGGCGCGATCGACACCTGCACCCGCTTCTGCGCGTTCTTCGGCCGTGCGTACGGCGGGCGCGCGGCGTACGCGCTCGGCTACACCGGGCTCGGGGTCGGCGCGACCCGCTTCGGCGCCGAGGTGATGCTCGACCTGCTCGACGGGGCGGACACGGAGCGCACCCGGCTGGAGATGGTCAGACGCAAGCCGCTGCCGTTCCCGCCCGAGCCGTTCGCGTGGACCGGGATCGAGCTGACCCGGCGCTCGCTGGCCGCGGCCGACCGCCACCAGGGCAGACGCAACCTCTGGCTGCGCACGCTGGACCGGCTCGGCCTCGGCTTCGACTCCTGACCGTCCGGGGTCAGAACTGGTCGGGTGAGGCGGTCGCCTCGACGATGGTGATCTCCGGCGGTGCGGGAGCGGCGCCGATGGACCCGATGAACTCCTGCATCTTCGGGTCGCCGAAGAACTGCTCGAAGGCCTCGGCCGACTCCCACTCGTCGACCACCAGCACGAATCCGTCGCCGATGCCGAACCGGTGATGGATGGCGCCCATCGCCTGGGCACGCGTGGCCACGGCCTCGAACTCGCCGGCACGCTCGGTCAGCGCCCTCTGGAACGTCGCGGTGTCACCGGACACCTTGATGACGGCAAGAATGCTCATGTCCCCTCCTACGACGATGCGGCCCGGGTGAACCCCGAGCCGCAGGCCGAACGTACCGTCACGCACCCTGGGGAGGAATGGCGCGCGCGGGCCAGGCGAGCCGATCGTCAGCCGCGCTGACTGGCTGCCACGGCGAGCTGGTCGACGAAGTCGTTCATGGCGTGGCCGGAGTGGCCCTTGACCCAGCGGAAGGCGATGTCGCCGCGGTCGGCGACGGCCGCGACCAGGGGCTCCCACAGGTCTCGGTTGGCGACCGGCTTCTTCGCCGACGTCAGCCAGCCGCGCAGGAGCCAGCCCTCCCACCACCGGTCGCGGAAGCAGTTGACGACGTACGTCGAGTCGCTGACCACGAGCAGGGGAGCCGGCAGTGCCGTCACCGCCTCGAGGGCGGCGCGGACCTCCATCCGCTGGTTGGTGCTGGCCGCCTCGCGGCCCGAGTCGTACCTCGTGGGGCCGATCGCCCAGGCCCAGCCGCCGGGGCCCGGGTTGCCGGAGCACGCGCCGTCGGTGAACACCGTCAGCGCCCCAGGCGGCACCGCCATCGGTGCCGGGCGGGGTCGGGGGACCACGTCAGCGCCGCCCGACGAACGCGGCGATCGACGCCGCCTCGCGCAGCCGGGACGGCTCGTGCAGGTAGGGCATGTGGCCGGCCTCGAAGTACTCGTGCTCGATCCGGTCGAAGGCTTCGTCGGGCAGCCGCAGGTGGGCGACCATGTCCTCCGCGGCGTGGTACGGCGTGGCCAGGTCGTAGTAGCCGTACTCGATCCTGACCCGGAGGTGCGGGTTGGCCCGCATCACCCGCTCGAGCTTGTCGGCGACGAAGATCGGCTTGCCCTCGAACTCCTTGAACGACCACTCCTTGATGGTGCTGGCGAACACCTCGTAGGAGAGGTCGAGCGTGCTGTCCAGCTCGCTGCGCAGGTAGTGGTGCAGCGCCGCGGCGAAGGGCGCCTCCATCGCGTCCATCGAAGGGTCTGCGTCCATGTTCTCGGCGATCAGCGAGTGCAGCGGCCCGCTGTATCGGCCGTCGATGCGCCCGACCGTCAGGCCGCGGTCGCGCAGCAGCTCGGTGCAGAAGCGCCAGTGCTCGATCCGGAGGTCGGTGCGGTCGACGTACTCCTCCGAGAGACCGGTCAGTCGGGCCAGCGTGCGCACCACGCTCGCCCGCTCCTTGGCCGGCAGCCGCCGCCCGGCCGCGAGCGCCGTCCGGTACGGCCCCGCGGCGAACGCCTCGGCCTCCTGCCGCAGCTTGGTCAGCCGGCCCCTGACCTTGCCGTGGTAGTGGGCGATCGCGGTGTACGACGGCAGGAAGTTCAGGCACGACTCGTCGACCCGGTGGTGCTCGAAGTCCTGGCTGCCGAAGTCGAGGACGCTGGAGATCAGCACGATGCCGTTCAGGCCCATGGAGTGGCGGGTGGAGAGCCGCTCGGCCACGGCCACGGCACGCACGGTGCCGTAGGACTCGCCGACGAGGTACTTCGGCGACATCCACCGGTCCTCGCGCGTGCACCACAGCCGGATCAGCTCGGTCACCTGCTCGACGTCCTTGGCGAAGCCGTGGTAGTCCTTCGGCTTCCCGCCCTCGACCGCGCGGGTGTGGCCGGTCGACATCGGGTCGATGAAGACCAGGTCGGAGACCGCGAGCAGCGTCTCGGCGTTGTCGACCAGCCGGTACGGCGGCGGGTGCGGCGCGTCGAGGTCGCCGAGGTCGACGCGGCGGGGCCCGAGCAGCCCCATGTGCAGCCAGATGGACGACGAGCCCGGGCCGCCGTTGAAGACGAAGGTGATCGGGCGCGTGGTCAGGTCGGCGTCGTCGAGGGTGTACGCCGTCACCGACATCTCGGCGCGGGCCTTCCAGCCCTTGAAGACGTCGTTCTCGACCTCCTCCTCGCGCAGCACGACGCGTCCGGTGCGCGCGGTGTAGGCCAGCTCGCGCCGCCGCGTCCGGAGCGTGTGGTGCGTGGTGACGAGAGCGTCGACCGGGTCGGGCTTCTCCTCGGTCTTCGCCGCGGCCTGCGGGTCTGACGGGGGCTTCTCCTCGGCCATCAGCGCTCCCCTCCGGGGACCCAGAGCACGTCCCCGTTCTCGCGGTTGGCGTGGCGGGCCAGGATGAACACCAGGTCGGAGAGCCGGTTGAGGTAGAGGATCGCCAGCTTGTTCATGGTCGCCGCCTGCACGTCGTACGCCGCCCACGCGGACCGCTCCGCACGTCGTACGACGGTGCGCGCGACGTGGAGGTGCGCCGCGGCGGGGGTGCCGCCCGACAGGATGAACGAGCGCAGGTGGGGCAGCTCGGCGTTGAACTCGTCGCACCACCCCTCCAGGCGGTCGACGTAGTCCTGGGTGATCCGCAGCGGCGGGAACTGCGGGTCCTCGACGACGGGTGTGCAGAGGTCGGCACCCACGTCGAAGAGATCGTTCTGGACATGTATCAGGACGGCTCGGACCGACTCCTCGAGTTCGTTGGCAAGCACCACCCCGAGCTGGGCGTTCGCCTCGTCGACGTCCGCGTACGCGTGGAGTCGCGGGTCGTTCTTGGACGTCTCACTCATGTCACCCAGCCGGGTGGTGCCTCCGTCACCCGTGCGGGTGTAGATCCTCGTGAGGTTCACCATGACGATGAGCGTAGTGCGGCCGCGTCGGAATTCGTCCGGTCGGGGCGCAACCGTCCGGGGGTCCTCGCGCGTCTCAGTCGGTAGCGGGACGAAGGTCGCGCGATGAGCCGGACGACGAGCCTCGCGAGGGGCACGGGGAACAGGGGGCGGACGACGATGGAGATCGTCACTGACGGGCCCATGCTGCTGCTCAGCGGCGACTTCGACGTGCGGAGCACCATGGAGGTGCGTGCCGCCATCCACGAGGCCCTCGAGGCATCGACCGACGACGTCGTCCTCGATCTCAGCGGAGTGCAGACGATCGACTCGACCGCCGCGCGGGTGCTCGCCTACGCCACCCTCGAGGCCGGCCGGTCGGGCCACCATCTCAGGGTGCGTGGCTGCGGGCCCGCCGTACGCCGGATGCTCCACCTCACCCGCCTGGCGCGCTTCATCGAGGTCGACCGGGCGGCCGCGACCGCCTGAGGCGTTCTTCACACGCCGCTCAACCGGGGCGCGCCCGGGCCTACCCTCGGGACATGACGAAGGACCGCCCCTGGGTGATGCGGACGTACGCCGGCCACTCGACGGCGGCGGCCTCCAACGCGCTGTACCGCACCAACCTCGCCAAGGGCCAGACCGGTCTCTCGGTCGCGTTCGACCTGCCCACGCAGACCGGGTACGACCCCGACGACGCCCTGAGTCGGGGTGAGGTCGGCAAGGTCGGCGTACCGATCCCGCACCTGGGGGAGATGCGTCGCCTCTTCGAGGGCATCCCACTCACGGAGATGAACACCTCGATGACGATCAACGCCACGGCGATGTGGCTGCTGGCGCTCTACCAGGTGGTCGCCGAGGAGCAGAACGGTGTCGCCGACGGCTCCGACGAGGAGCGGCTGGCCGTCGCCCACCGGCTGGCCGGCACGACGCAGAACGACATCGTCAAGGAGTACCTCTCGAGGGGCACCTACGTGTTCCCGCCGGAGCACTCGCTGCGGCTGACCACCGACGTCATCGCCTACACCGTGCACGAGATCCCGCAGTGGAACCCGATCAACATCTGCAGCTACCACCTGCAGGAGGCCGGCGCGACGCCCGTGCAGGAGCTCGCCTATGCGCTGTGCACGGCCGTCGCCGTCCTGGACGCCGTGCAGGCCTCCGGACAGGTCTCAGCGGAGGACTTCGGCCAGGTCGTCGGCCGGATGTCCTTCTTCGTCAACGCCGGGGTCCGCTTCGTCGAGGAGATGTGCAAGATGCGGGCGTTCGTCCAGCTGTGGGACGAGCTGACGCGCGAGCGGTACGGCGTCACCGACCCGAAGATGCGGCGCTTCCGCTACGGCGTCCAGGTCAACAGCCTCGGACTCACCGAGGCACAGCCGGAGAACAACGTCCAGCGCATCGTGCTCGAGATGCTCGGCGTCACCCTGTCCAAGGACGCGCGGGCGCGCGCCGTACAGCTGCCCGCGTGGAACGAGGCGCTCGGCCTGCCCCGGCCCTGGGACCAGCAGTGGTCGCTGCGCCTCCAGCAGGTGCTGGCCTACGAGTCCGACCTGCTGGAGTACGACGACATCTTCGACGGCTCCCACGTGGTCGCGGCGAAGGTGGCCGAGCTGGTCGAGGGCGCCCGCGCGGAGATGGACCGGGTCCAGGCGATGGGAGGCGCGATCGCCGCGGTCGAGAGCGGCTACATGAAGCAGGAGCTGGTCTCCGCCCATGCGGCGCGGCGCGCGCGCATCGAGTCCGGCGACGAGGTGGTGGTCGGGGTGAACAGGTTCGAGACCACCGAGCCGTCGCCGCTCACCTCCGACCTCGAGGCGGCGATCCAGACCGCCGACCCGGAGGCCGAGAAGGCAGCCATCGACAGCGTCACGGCATGGAAGGCCCAGCGGGACGAGAGCGTGCTCGCGGAGGCGCTGGCCCGGCTGGCTGCGGACGCCAAGACCGACGCCAACCTGATGCCGGCGACGCTGGCGGCCGCCCGCGCCGGTGCCACCACCGGCG
>JBAUWD010000241.1:0-4578 GCA_049583575.1 Nocardioides sp. | reverse complement strand
CGCCGGTGGCGGATCACCGGCACCGACCCGGCCCAGACCGCGACCCTGCCCTGCCAGCGGCGGGCGTACGCGGACCCGAACGCCGTGACCTCCCTCGTCCGCAACTTCTCGGCGCGCCACCAGCGCGGGGAGCCGGCCATGGCCGCGGTCCAGTCCGTGGAGTACTCCGCGGACACCTCCGCCGCACAGCACGGCTTCGACACTGCGACGAGCTGGTTCGCGGGCTGCCTGGTGCCACAGATGCAGCTGCTGTCCGTACGCCGGGTGCAGGGCCTCGGCGAGCAGGCCGAGCAGTACACCCTGCGCGCCTGGCCCCACCCGGCCGCGACCATGGTGCTGGGGGTCGCGCGGACCGGCGTGATCACCACGGTGACCGTGACCCGCACGGGCGACGCGACCCGTCCCGACCTGGCCGCGAACCTGCGGCTGCTGGTCTCGGCCGTCGACGACCTCTGCACCACGCAGGGCGGCGGCACGTGCCCGACGCGGCCGAAGGCGACCTTCGTGCCGGCGCCGCCGGCCGGCAAGCTGCCGATGATGCTCAGCGAGTTCGACCTGCCACCGGTGCGCGGCATCGATCGCCCGTGGGCCGGGACGACCCCCCGGCAGGCACTGCAGAACGTCGCGGCGACGGGCTGCGACCGGAGCAGCTTCCACGGGGGCGGATGGACCCACGATGCGACCCGCACCTTCCTGGTCCCGGGTCGTCACCTCCCGGCGGCCTTCGGCCTCACCGAGACCGTCGGGCGGCTCCCCGAGCCCAAGGCCCGGGCGTTCGTGAACGGAGTGCGCGCCAAGCTGGCCTCCTGCCCGGACCGCCAGCTCGGCACCACGGTGCACCGGCTCGCGACCGGGCCGACGATGACGGCCTGGCGGGTGCGCACGCAGGTGACGGACAAGCAGACCGTCACGTTCTTCATGGGCATCACCCGCGCCGGGGGCGCGGTCGCGCAGGTCGGCTTCGTCCCGGACGGGTCGCACACCATGACGACGTCGCAGTTCGTGGCCCTGGTCCGCCGAGCCGGGGAACGCCTGGCCGAAGTGCCGGGCTGAGTCAGCCGGCGAGTATCTGCCGCATCAGCTCTGCCGTGGCGGAGGGCGTCCTGCCGACCTTGACGCCGACGGCCTCGAGCGCCTCCTGCTTCGCGGCCGCGGTGCCCGAGGAGCCGGAGACGATGGCGCCGGCATGGCCCATGGTCCTGCCCTCGGGCGCGGTGAAGCCAGCGACGTAGCCGACGACCGGCTTGGTGACGTGCTCCTTGATGAACGCCGCGGCCCGCTCCTCGGCGTCGCCACCGATCTCGCCGATCATCACGATCGCGTCGGTCTCCTCGTCGGCCTCGAAGGCCGCGAGGGCGTCGATGTGGGTCGTGCCGATGATGGGGTCACCACCGATGCCGATGCACGACGAGAAGCCGTGGTCACGCAGCTCGTACATCATCTGGTAGGTCAGCGTGCCCGACTTCGAGACCAGCCCGATGCGGCCGGCCTGGGTGATGTCGGCCGGGATGATGCCGGCGTTGGACTTGCCGGGACTGATCAGGCCCGGACAGTTCGGGCCGATGATCCGGGTCGCCGCGCCGCGAGATCGGCCCAGCGCCTCGGCGTACGCCCGGAACTCCGCGGTGTCGTGCACGGGCACGCCCTCGGTGATCACCACGACCAGGGGCATGCCGGCGTCGATCGCCTCGACCACGGCGCTCTTGGTGAACGCCGGCGGCACGAAGACCACGGACACGTCGGCGCCGGTCGCCGCCATGGCGTCGCCGACGGTGCCGTAGACCGGGACCGTTCCGTCGGCGAACGTCGCGGCCTCCCCCGCCTTGCGCGGGTTGACGCCGCCCACGACGTCGGTGCCGGAGTCGAGCATCCGCTGGGTGTGCTTCATCCCCTCGGAGCCGGTCATGCCCTGGACGATGACCTTGGAGCTCTCGGTCAGGAAGATCGCCATCTGTGTGTCCTCGCCCTTCAGCTGTTCGCGAGCTCGGCGGCCCGGTCGGCCGCGCCGTCCATGGTGTCCACCAGGGTGACCAGCGGGTGGTTGGCCTGCTGGAGGATCCGCCGGCCCTCCTCGACGTTGTTGCCGTCGAGGCGCACGACGAGGGGCTTGTTCGCCTCGTCGCCGAGCCGCTGCAGGGCCCCGACGATGCCGTTCGCCACCTCGTCGCACGCGGTGATGCCGCCGAAGACGTTGACGAAGACCGACTTGACCTGCGCGTCGTTCAGGATGATGTCGAGGCCGTTGGCCATCACCTCGGCCGACGCTCCGCCACCGATGTCGAGGAAGTTCGCCGGCTCCACGCCGCCGTGCGCCTCGCCGGCGTACGCCACGACGTCGAGGGTCGACATCACCAGGCCGGCGCCGTTGCCGATGATGCCGACGGAACCGTCGAGCTTGACGTAGTTCAGGCCCTTCTCCTTGGCGGCGAGCTCCAGCGGGTCTTCGTCCTCGGTGACCTCGAAGCGTGCGTGGTCGTCGTGCCGGAAGCCGGCGTTGTCGTCGAGCGACACCTTGCCGTCGAGGGCCTCGATCGTCCCGTCGCCCAGCCTCACCAGCGGGTTGACCTCGACCAGGGTGGCGTCCTCGTCGACGAAGACGTCCCACAGCCTCTTGATGGCGTCCGTCGCCTGCTCGGCGATGTCGGAGTCGAAGCCGGTGGCCGCCACGATCTCGGCGGCCTTGGCGTCGTCCACGCCGACCTGCGGGTCGATCGACACCCGGGCGATCGCGTCGGGGTTCTCGTGGGCGGTGACCTCGATCTCGACTCCGCCCTCGGTGGAGGCGATGCAGAGGTAGTCGCGGTTGGCCCGGTCGACGAGGAAGGAGAAGTAGTACTCCTCCGCGATGTCCGCCGCGGGCGCGACCAGCGCCCGGTGCACGGTGTGACCCTTGATGTCCATGCCGAGGATCTCGCGTGCCTTCTCGACGGCGTCCTGCGGGTCCTGGGCGAGCTTCACGCCGCCCGCCTTGCCGCGGCCACCGGTCTTCACCTGGGCCTTGACGACCACCCGACCGCCCTCGGCCTCGGCCGCCGCCGCCGCCTCGTCCGGCGTGGTGATCACCGTGCCCACCGTGACCGGCACGCCGTGCTTGGCGAAGAGCTCCTTCGCCTGGAACTCCATCAGATCCACGGTCCACCTACCTCCGCCCGGCCCCGAACCGGGCCCCGCCTGCGTGTGACGCCCACGTGTCGAGGGCGCGTCAAGTCCTTCGGCACCCTAGCCCCGCGCCTCGTCGGTCGGCCAAGCCGGGTCGGGGTGACCTGGGGCACAGGACGTCGTACCGTCCGAGGATGACCGAGGTCGTCTACTTCACCGCGTGCACGCTGGACGGGTTCATCGCCGACGAGCACGACGGTCTCGACTGGCTCTTCGAGGTGCCGCACAGCGAGGACGACGGCAGCTGGGACGCGTTCATCGGCCGGATCGGGCCGATGGTGATGGGCGCGACGACGTACCGCTGGACCCTCGAGCACCACTTCACCGAGCATCCCGAGCAGTGGCAGGAGTTCTACGACGACCGGCCCTGCTGGGTCTTCACCCACGAGGACCTGCCCGGCATCCCGGGCGTCGACGTCCACTTCGTCTCGGGCGACGTCGCCCCGGTGTACGACGAGCTGGTGGCGGCCGCGGGCGGCCTCGACGTCTGGCTGGTCGGAGGCGGCGACCTGGTCGGCCAGTTCGACGACGCCGGTCATCTCGACGAGATCCAGCTCGGGATGGCGCCGGTCACCCTCGGCGCCGGCCGACCGCTGCTCCCCCGCCGGATCACGTCGCGCCGGCTGAGCCTGCGCGACGTGCGTCAGTCGGGTCAGCGGGTGCGCCTGATCCTCGACGTCGCGCCCCGGGGGGACGGGTAGGGCGGTCAGGCGAAGGCGGCCTCGACCCAGTCGGTGATCTCGCTCGTGGTCGCGCCGGGGGTGAAGACCCTGGCGACACCCAGCTCCTCGAGCACGGGGATGTCCTCGTCGGGGATGATCCCGCCGCCGAACACCCGGATGTCTGCGGCGCCGCGCTCCGCCAGCAGCTCCAGCAGCCGGCGGAACAGGGTCATGTGGGCCCCCGAGAGCACCGACAGGCCGATCAGGTCGGCGTCCTCCTGGATGGCCGTCTCGACGATCTGCTCAGGCGTCTGGTGCAGACCGGTGTAGATCACCTCGTGTCCCGCGTCGCGCAGCGCCCGCGCCACGATCTTGGCGCCGCGGTCGTGACCGTCCAGCCCGGGCTTGGCCACCACGATGCGGATCCGCGAGGAGGTGTCGGGCGCCATGCGCGCAGAGTAACCGACGTCGTACGCCGGGCCGCTGGGCGTCGAGGGGCTCCTCCCCGCCGCGACCACGCGTCGTACGACCGCCGTCCACCGCGTGTCCGGAGGGGATTTCATCCATCGTGACCTTTCCGTTACTGTCGAGGCTCGCCGCCTCTTCCTCCGAGCCCCGTCGGGAGCACGTTCCATGGGTGACCACCGCGCCGGTAACGGCACGAGCGTCACCCCACCCACCGGAAAGCGCGTCGCCCGCCACGCCGCTGAGCGCGTGCCGTCCGAGCCCTACGTCGGCCGTCGGATCGCGACCGGGC
>JBAUWD010000240.1:0-5263 GCA_049583575.1 Nocardioides sp. | reverse complement strand
GGCTGGAGGAGCGGTCGGAGCGCCGTGCCCTCGACCTGGTCGAGCCGCTCGGGCCCTCGCAACGTCGCCGGCTGGCCGACGCCCTCGACACCGCCGAGCGGCTGATCCGCGCTGCCACCACGTCGTTCGAGTCGGTGCCGGTCGGCTCGGCGGAGGCCGTGGCCGCCGTGCAACGCTACTTCGCGGAGCTCGACGAGCGGTTCTCCGACGGGTTCGACCCGGGCGACGCTGCCACGTCCGACGTCGCCGGCATGTCGCCGCCCCGCGGCGCCTTCCTGGTGGGCCGCGTCGACGGCGAGGTCGTCGCCTGCGGCGGCCTCCAGCCGCACCGAGCGACGATCGGTGAGATCAAGCGGATGTGGATCGACCCCGCCTGGCGTGGCTGCGGTCTGGGCTCGCGCATGCTCGGCCGTCTCGAGGACGAGGCTGTCCGGCTCGGCTACCGCGAGGTGTACCTCGACACGAACGACGCGCTCGTCGAGGCCGTCGCGATGTACGAGCGGTCCGGATACCGGGCGATCGCGCGGTACAACGACAACCCCTACGCCCGCCATTGGTTCGCCAAGCGGATCGGCTAGCCGGAGTCGGCCAGCGGGAGGACGCGGTAGGGGATCTGGGTCGCGAGGGCGATCACCGTCGAGCTGCGCACGATCGCCGGGTCCTTGAGCACGAGGTCGATCACGCGCTGCAGGTCGGAGTTGGAGCGCGCCACGACGCGTGCCCAGAGGTCTCCGGCGCCGGTGATGGTGTGGGCCTCGAGCACCTCCGGGATCGTCGCGAGGTGCGTCGCGACGGCGTCGTGTCCCCCGTGCTCGGCGCTGTCCTGCCGGATCTCGAGCGTGAGGAACGCCGTCACCGGGAAGCCCAGCGCCTCCGGTGAGAGCTCGGGACCCCAGCCCGTGATGACCCCGGCGGCGGCGAGCTTGTCGAGGCGCGCCTGCGCCGTACCACGTGCGACCCCCAGCCGCCGGGACGCCTGCAGCACGCCGATCCGCGGGTCGGCCGCGAAGAGGGCGAGCAATCTGCGGTCGAGATCGTCCATGACGCGCACCTCCACTGGACAATATGCACGACGAATCGCCGTACTGTTGCGCAGGTTGTCGACGTTCGGCAAGGTGGCGGGCATGACGACCACCCACGAGACCCCGTCCACGGGCGGCGCGCTGACCGCTGACGAGCTCAAGGCCGACCTGACCCTGGAGCAGCTCCAGCAGCTCGTCGGCCTGGTGGAGTACGACGCCAGCCACGACCCGTTCCCCGTCACCGGCATGGACTACGTCGGCTTCGTGGTGGGGAACGCGACGCAGACCGCGACGTTCTACCAGCTGGCCCTGGGCATGGATCTCGAGGCGTACTCCGGCCCCGAGACCGGCAACCGCGACGCGACGTCGTACGTGCTCCGCTCCGGGAGTGCCCGCTTCGTCTTCACCGGCGGCGTCACCCCGGAGAGCGCGGTGCTCGACCACCACCGCAAGCACGGCGACGGTGTCGTCGACCTCGCCCTCGAGGTGCCCGATGTCGACACCTGCATCGAGCATGCCCGCTCGCAGGGCGCCACGATCCTCGACGAGCCGCACGACGTGACCGACGAGCACGGCACGGTCCGCCTCGCTGCGATCGCGACGTACGGCGAGACCCGGCACACCCTCGTGGACCGCTCGCGGTACGACGGACCGTTCCTGCCCGGCTACGTGCCCGACACCACCAAGGTGAGCCGTCGCGAGGGCCACCCCAAGCGACTCTTCCAGGCCATCGACCACTGCGTCGGCAACGTCGAGCTCGGTCGGATGGACGAGTGGGTGGAGTTCTACAACAAGGTGATGGGCTTCACGAACATGGCGGAGTTCATCGGCGACGACATCGCCACGGACTACTCCGCCCTGATGTCGAAGGTGGTCGCGAGCGGCAACCACCGCGTGAAGTTCCCGCTCAACGAGCCGGCGATCGCGAAGAAGAAGTCGCAGATCGACGAGTACCTCGAGTTCTACGACGGTGCCGGCTGCCAGCACATCGCCCTGGCCACCGGCGACATCCTGCGCACGGTGGACCTGCTCCGCGACAACGGCATCGAGTTCCTGGACACCCCGGACACCTACTACGACGATCCCGAGCTGCGAGCCCGGATCGGCGAGGTGCGGGTGCCGATCGAGGAGCTGAAGAAGCGCAAGATCCTGGTCGACCGCGACGAGGACGGCTATCTCCTGCAGATCTTCACCAAGCCGATGGGTGACCGTCCGACGGTCTTCTACGAGTTCATCGAGCGGCACGGCTCGCTCGGCTTCGGCAAGGGCAACTTCAAGGCCCTCTTCGAGTCGATCGAGCGCGAGCAGGAGCTCCGCGGCAACCTCTGAGCCGTCGTCCGCCGAGTTGTCGCGTGACGACTCGGCGCGTTCGGGCTGCCTGTTCGCGCCGACTGGGCACGTTCTCCTTGCTCACTTGCGCCGACTCGGCGAAGGCGCGACACGGGTTGACACGGGTTGGCGCCATGAGCGTCCGCATCCACACCATCTCAGTCCAGGTCGCCGACCAGGATCGCCTCGGCCTCGTCCTGGCTGTGCTGGGGCACCGTCCGATGACCCGCGAGGGCTCCGCCGACCAGCCGCGCGCCGGAGGCCAGCACCAGCAGGCCGAGCGCGACCATGGCCGCCCCGAACCAGAACGGTGCGTGCACGTGGACGTGCGGGGGCAGGCCGAACAGCTTCAGCGCGACGTACGGGCCGACGGCTCCGCCACAGAAGCGGACGAATGAGTACGCCGCCGACGCGACCGGCCGCTCGACGGGCGCGGCGCCCATCACCGCCTCGGTGATCAGCGTGTTGGTGTTGCCGATCAGCGCGCCGGAGAGCACGATCCCGACCACGACCGCGACCTCGTGGTCGGCGAGGACCGCCATCGTCGCCAGGTCCAGCGCGAACAGCGTGAGCGTGCCGAGGATCGCCGGCACCGTGCCCACCCGGCGCTGCACCATCGGGGCCACGAAGACCGACACCACGGCGAGCAGCAGGCCCCAGCCGAAGTAGATCCAGCCGATCTGGATGATCCCGGCGTCCGGCAGCGCGAACGGTCCGGCCGCGAGGATCGTGAAGAACCCGATGTTGTAGAAGATCGCGGTCAGGGCGATCACGAGGAGCGGCCGGTGCCGCAGTGCCCGGAACGGGTCCGCGAGCGACGTACGACGTCCGGTGGGCGGCGTGGGCGGCAGGAAGAGGGCGGTCGCCGCCAGGGCGACCAGCATCAGCGTCGAGACGCCGAAGAACGGCGCGCGCCAGGAGTGCTCACCCAGGACCCCGCCGACCAGCGGTCCGGACGCGATGCCGATGCCCAGCGCGGCCTCGAACAGGATGATGGCCTGGGCCGTGCCGCCGGCGGCAGACATCACGATCGTGGCGAGCGCCGTCGCCACGAAGAGCGCGTTGCCCAGGCCCCAGCCCGCGCGGAACCCGACGACGGCGCCGACGCTGTTCGACGACCCCGCCAGGGCCGCGAACACGATGATCAGCACGAGCCCCGACAGCAGCGTCCGCTTCGGCCCGATCCGGCTCGAGACGACGCCCGTGACGAGCATCGCCACACCCATGATCGCCATGTAGCTGGTGAACATCAGCGAGACCTGGCTGGGGGTCGCGTCCAGCTGGACCGCGATGTCCTTGAGGATCGGGTCGACCAGGCCGATGCCCATGAACGCGATCACGCAGGCGAAGGCGACCGCCCAGACGGCGCGGGGCTGGGAGAAGAACGATCCGGACCCGACCGGGGTCTCGTGGGACTGCTGGACGTGCGTCGACACGGAGTTCCTTCCTGTGGGATGCGACCAATGATACATAGGAAACCTATGTAAGGCACGATGAGACGAGCCAGGCGGCGACCCCTCGAACGCCGCTTCGCCCTCTCTCGGGCACCCGACCCGACGTCAGAGGGGCTCGGCCATCACGTCGCGCAGGACGGCGACGGCGGCCGCGACGTCGGCGGCCGTGTGCTCCGTGCCCTCCAGGCGTCGGGCCACCGCCGCGCCGTTCTCGCGACGGGCCGCGAGCAGCCGTCGTCGACCCTCCGCACTCAGGGTGACCACGGTGCGCCGGGCGTCGTCGGGATCGCGGGTCTTGGCGACCAGCCCCTGCTCCTCGAGCTGACGGACGACTCCCGACACCGTCGGCTGCGACGACCGGTCGGCGTCGGCGAGCGCGGTCACGCCCTGGGGGCCGAACTCGTCGAGGAGCGACAGGATGCGAATGCCGGACGGCTGCCCCACGCGACGGCGTACGGCGCGCACCAGCCGCGCGGCGTACACGACCAGCTCGCTGCTCTGCTCCTCGAGGTCGCCGGGCATCCCGGCAGGATACCCAGCCCCTCGATGGACCGAATTCGGCGTGGCGGGCAGGATGACCCGCATGCCGACGTACCTCGCCTTCCTGCGGGCCATCAACGTCGGGAACCGGAAGTTCGCCAAGGACGCGATCGTGCGTGCCTGCGAGGAGGCCGGGTGCACGGACGTCGAGACGTACATCAACACCGGCAATGTCCGCCTCACCTCCACGCTCCGCAGCCGGGCGAGGGTCGAGAGGGCGCTGGAGGAGGCGTTCCGGGCCGAGGCCGGGTTCGACGTGCCGACGATCGTGCTCACCCCGAAGGAGCTCTCGGCGATCGCTGCGGACGCCGACGAGCTCGGCCGGGGACACCCCGGCCTGCACTACGTGTCGCTGCTGAAGGAGCAGCCGACGGACGCAGCGGTGATGAAGCTGCACGGCGCCGGCAAGGAGGGCGAGTCCGCCGAGGTCCGCGGCCGCGGCGTGCACCTGCTGCTCGGCGAGGACTACCACTCGGCGAAGCTGACCAACGCGGTCGTGGAGAGGCACCTGGGTGTCGCCACCAACCGCAACATCCGAGTGATCCGGACCCTCGCGGAGAAGTGGGGTGACCGCCCGTGACCGGCCTCGACGTCGGACGCGAGGGAGGAGTGCTGCGGCTGACCCTGGACCGGCCCGATCGGCTCAACGCGCTGACGGATGACATGTCGGACGCGCTCGCCACCGAGCTCGAGCGGGCCACGTCGTACGACGACGTGCGCACGGTCGTGATCGCGGGTGCGGGTCGCGCGTTCTGCGCCGGCGCGGACATCTCGACGGCCGACGGTCCGATGCGGCTCGACGGGCGCGCGCTCGACCGGGTCAACCGCATCGTCCGGGCGGTGACGCGGCTCGACAAGCCGGTCGTCGCCGCCGTCCGAGGGGTGGCCGCCGGTGCCGGCTGCTCACTCGCACTCGCC
>JBAUWD010000239.1:0-7504 GCA_049583575.1 Nocardioides sp. | reverse complement strand
GCCCGGTCGCTGCGCGAGCAGGTCGCCGAGGAGGTGCTGCACAAGCAGCACACCGCCGACGACGAGCTGCGCCGGGCCCGTGCCGAGAGCGCCCGGGTGGTGGCGGCCGCCCGCGAGGAGGCCGACGAGCTGCGGGCACAGGCACGTCGTACCCTCGAAGAGGCACGCGAGGAGATCGCACTGCTCGCGCGTCGACGCGACGGCATCACCGCCGAGCTCGGCCAGCTGTCCGGAGTCATCCAGGCGCTGGCCGTACCGACCCCCAACCCATCCCCCCACACACAGGATCCCCAGCCGTGACCGAATCGACCGACATGTTCCGCACCGTCCTCCGGGGCTACGACCCCGCGGAGGTCAACCAGCGCGTGGACGAGCTCACCGCAGCGGTGACCGCTCTCAGGCAGGAGCGCGACTCCCTCGCTGCCCGCGTCGAGGGGTTGGCGAGCGCAGCCCCCGCGGAGGCTCCCGGCTACGAGCACCTCGGGGCCCGGGTCGGCGAGATCCTCTCGCTCGCCGACAGCGAGGCCAGCGAGCTGCGGGCGAGGGCCCAGGAGGAGGCCGACAGCCACCGTGCCAACGCCCACCAGGAGTCCACGCAGGTCCGCGAGGAGGCCGAGCGGTACGCCGGCGGGGTCCGGGCCGACGCGGAGGCGCAGGCGGCCCGCATCGTGGAGGATGCCCGCAAGGCGGCGGACGAGCACCGAGACAGCGCCGAGCGGGACGCCTCGGTCCGGCTCCAGCAGGCGGAGGCCGTCTACGAGGAGCAGCGGGCGCGTGCGGCCAAGGCCGCCGCGGACTTCGAGACCACACTGGCCGACCGCCGCAACGCGGCGGAGGTGGAGTTCACCCAGAAGATGGCCGAGTCCCAGGCCCGGCTGGACGAGGCGAGCGAGTTCGCCGACCGCACCCGCGCCGAGGCCGAGGCCATGCGCGCGGCGGCCGCCAAGGAGGCCAACCGCCTCGCCGAGGAGGCTCGCGAGACGGCGGCACAGATCATCGGCGAGTCGAAGGCGACGGCCGAGCGGATCCGCGCCGACACGGAGCGCGAGCTCGCCGCAGCCACCCAGCGCCGCGACAGCATCAACTCCCAGCTCGCCAACGTCCGGCAGATGCTCGCCACGCTGACCGGCACGGCACCGTTCTCGCTGACCGGGTTCGCCGACGCGCCCGACGAGGCGTGGGTCGACCCCGAAGGCGAGCCGCCGACGGTCGAGGACGTCGAGCAGACCCCGGACGCCGACCAGTCCGACGTGGCCCAGCAGGCGGACGACCAGTCCGACTCCGATGACGAACAGGAGCTCGAGGTGAGCGAGGAGTCGCTCGCCCACGGCCGCACCTGAGCCGCCGCCCCACTCGCGAAGGCCGGGTGGCCCAGGGCGTCGACGGGGTCACCATGATCCGCTCGGGCGTCCCGTCGACGTACTTCCACACGACGACGTCACCGACCGGGTTCGCCGCTGCCCGGAGAAGGACCCGCGTCCCGGCAGGCGGCCGGGCTCGCGGGACGCCTTCTCTTTCCGGGCCGCGGGGGGCAGGCTGGACGCATGCCGAACTCCCCCACCACGGTCGTCCTCTTCGGTGCCACCGGCGACCTGTCCCGGCGCAAGCTGCTGCCGGGTCTGCTCCACCTGTTCCAGGCCGGGCTGATGCGCGACATCCAGGTCGTCGGCACCTCGCTCGACGAGCACGACCGCGCCTCGTTCATCGAGTTCGCGCACGAGGCGGTGCTCGAGTTCGCGGGCGACGACGGAGACACCGACGGCTGGTCGGAGTTCGCCAAGCTCCTGCACTGGGCCCCGGGAGAGGCCGGACCCCAGGGGCTGCGGCGCACCATCGAGGAGGCGGAGGGCGAGCGCACCGACGAGTTCGAGCGCCTCCACTACCTGAGCGTGCCGCCCAAGGCCGCGCTGAGCGTCGTACACCAGCTCAAGGAGGCGGGCCTGGTCAAGCGCAGCCGGATCATCATGGAGAAGCCCTTCGGGACCGACCTGGCCAGCGCACAGACGTTGAACGCCGAGCTGCACCGCGTCTTCAGGGAGGAGCAGATCTTCCGGATCGACCACTTCCTGGGCAAGGAGGCGGCACAGAACATCCTCGCCTTCCGCTTCGCCAACGGGCTCTTCGAGCCGATCTGGCACCGCAACCACATCGACCACATCCAGATCGACGTGCCCGAGGAGCTCGGACTCGAGCAGCGCGCGTCGTTCTACGAGAGCACCGGTGCCTACCGCGACATGGTCGTGACCCACCTGTTCCAGGTGCTGGCGTTCACCGCGATGGAGCCACCGACGGCCCTCGAGCCGATGGCGATCAGCGAGGAGAAGAACAAGGTCTTCCGGTCGATGTGCGTCATCGAGCCGACGGACGTCGTGCGTGGTCAGTACGTCGGCTACCGCGACATCGAGGGCGTCGCCCACGACTCCGAGACGGAGACCTTCGTCGCCCTCAAGTGCTACGTGGACAACTGGCGCTGGGCCGGGGTGCCGTTCTACCTGCGCACCGGCAAGCGGCTCGCCGAGGGCGCGCGCATCATCTCGATCGCGTTCCGAGAGCCGCCGCGGTCGATGTTCCCGGCCAACTCCGGGGTCGGCGACCACGGCCCCGACCACCTGACCTTCGACCTGGCCGACCAGGCGAAGATGTCCCTGTCGTTCTACGGCAAGCGCCCCGGGCCCGGCATGAAGCTCGACAAGCTGTCGATGCAGTTCGCCATGCACGACACGGGCTGGGCCGGCGCGGTGCTCGAGGCCTACGAGCGCCTCATCTACGACGCAGCCCGCGGCGACCGCACGCTGTTCACCAGCGCCAACGGCATCGAGCGGTTGTGGGAGCTGTCCGTGCCGCTGCTCGACAACCCGCCCGTCGTACGTCCGTACGCACAGGGCTCCTGGGGGCCGAACCAGATTCACCAGCTGATCGCGCCGTTCACCTGGCGGTTGCCGTTCGAGCGTCAGTGGCGCCACCCCAACGACATGGGTGGCTGACGCCTACGACGACGAGATCTGGCCGGCCAGCTTGGTGGCCTGGGCCTTGTTGAAGGTGCCGAGGATGGCCAGCTTGCTGGTGTCGAGTGCGGGGTCGACGATCACCGACGTGACCACGGTGCCGTCGAAGGAGTAGGCCAGCTCCGTGCCCGTCAGCGTCTTCAGCGCCGCGTCCAGGGTGGCCTTCGCGGCCGGCTGGAGCGTGACCTGCACGAACCACAGCTGCTTGTGCCCGACCTGCTCGGCGGTGGCCGATGCCACGCCTCCGCTCACGATCGGCGCCCTCAGCAGGAACACGGTGTCGGCCCGGTCGCACTCCAGCAGCATGCCCTGGACGATGCTCGGCTTGGTCGGGCACGTCACCGAGGCCATCGTGGACCGGAGCGCCTGCGGCACCGAGGGGCCGAGGGCGATGCCGGTCGCGTAGCGGGCGTACACGGGCCGCAGCTCGAGGCTCGACGAGGCGCCGACCGACGGCGGTGAGCCCGCACCCTGCGAGCTGGATCCGGAGCCGCAGGCGGTCGCGAGGGTCGCGACCAGAGCGAGCGGGGCCATGATTCGGAGGAGACGCACGGCCCCCATCTAACAGGGTGGTCGCAACGCCACCCGGCGCCGGTGACGTCCCCGCGGAATAAGTTGCGCAATCGTGTTGTCGGCCCTGGTATGACGAACTCGCAGATCCAGGTCCCGACCGTCACCCTCAACGACCACCGCCAGATCCCACAGCTGGGCTTCGGCGTCTTCCAGGTGCCACCCGAGCAGACCCAGGAGACCGTCGAGCAGGCCCTCGAGGTGGGCTACCGCCACATCGACACGGCGCAGATGTACCGCAACGAGGCGGGAGTCGGCGCGGCCATCAAGGCCTCCGGACTGGCGCGCGAGGAGCTCTGGGTGACCACGAAGCTGAACAACGGCTTCCACCGGCCGGACGACGCCCGCCGGGCCTTCGCCGAGTCGCTCGACCGGCTCGGGATCGACGCGGTGGACCTCTTCCTCATCCACTGGCCGCTGCCCACGCGGTACGACGGGGACTTCGTCTCCACGTGGCAGACCCTCGTGGAGCTCCACCAGGACGGCCGCGCCCGCTCGATCGGCGTCTCCAACTTCGAGCCGGACCATCTCCAGCGGATCATCGACGAGACCGGCGTCGTACCCACGGTCAACCAGATCGAGGTGCACCCGTTCTTCGGCAACGAGGCCGCCCGCGCTGCCGACCGGCAGCACGGCATCGCTACCGAGGCCTGGGCGCCGATCGCGAAGGGCAAGGTGACCGACGACCCGACGATCGCGGAGATCGCGACCCGCGTCGGCCGTACCCCGGCCCAGGTCGCGCTCCGGTGGCACCTCCAGCGCGGCGACATCGTCTTCCCCAAGTCCACGCACGCCGAGCGCATGCGTGAGAACTTCGCGATCTTCGACTTCGAGCTCTCCGAGGACGACGTCGCAAGGATCGCCGGACTCGACCGCGGCGAGAACGGCCGGACGGGCCCCAACCCGAACACCATGGACTGGCTGGGCTAGCGGGACGGGCGGTCGCCCCTTCCTGGGGCGGTCGACCGCCGCGTCCTCGGCTGGTTCTCGCCGAACGTGGCGACGAAGTCGGCCCACGGGTTGTAGGTCTTGTCGCACTTCTGCGAGGTCATGGTCCTGCTGTTGGGGAACTCCACCGCCACGGCGTAGACCCTCTGGAACTCCTGCCCGTCCGGGGTGTGGTAGAAGATCCTGAGCCCGGCGTTGCTGCTGCAGTCGTAGGGGCTCGGCTCCTTCTTCGGCCCGACCAACAGGTCCAGCGCGGGGACGTCCGGCAGGTCTGCCCTGTTCGGTGGCAGCACGTATCCCCGGAGCGGGACGACTCCGCGGTCCGACCCGTGCCAGTGCTGGAAGAGGACGCCGTGGACGCCCTTGCTGACCCGCTGGGCCTCGAGCTCGAGGGGAGAGCGGTGCGGCGCCGAGATCAAGCAGACCCGGTCGAGGGTCAACGGCACACTCCCGTCGTTCACGAGGTTGATGATCCGGATCTGGGCGAAGGTCCTCGGCCGGCCGGGGACCCCCGGCTCCCGAAACGTCGTCCAGGGGATCTCCTGCGCGATGTCGCCGGCGAGGTCTCCCTGCGGAAGGTCCCTCCGCCCGCAACCGGGCATCCGGGGGACGACCGGGACGCAGGTGGACCCGCACGCAGCATCTCCGTCCGCACTCCCCTTCGAGGATCCGCCGGGCCAGGCGCAGCTGCTGAGCACGAGCAGCCAGCCGGCCAGGCTCAGTGCTCGCGCGCTGCCGTGCGGCATGGGATCGGTCCCTTCGGTGCCAGGATCCGGCATCCGCCGCCCGGCTTCGTGGCCCTCTCGCTGATCAGGATGTCTTGAGACGCGCTCATCGAGGACCGATTGCCCGAGACGCAGTAGTGGTGGACACCGTGCGTCTTCGGGTCGGCGAGGTGGATGGCGTAGCCGGTGGTCGCCCCGAATCGTGCGGAGTACTCGAACTCGCCGAAGCCCGAGACGGAGGCCGAGGCGTGGAACTCGGCGGTGTGGCTCGAAGGGAAGGCCTTCACGCTCTTGTTCGAGTAGAAGTGCAGCCTGCTGCGTCCCTCAGCGCAGGACAGGTACGGAGCCCTCCGGAGCCGCAGGTGGTGCGTCCAGGTCGAGCGCGTCCCGCGGTAGTACGCCGAGGGGCGGTCGAGCTCGATCGCCGTCCGGTCGGCGTACACCGCCACGGTGTACGGCTCGATCCGCTGCGGCGCGATGACGTCGCGGGCGCCCCAGCGCTTGCCCTTCTTGAGCACCCACGGTCTGGCGACGAGCCCGTTGGACGTCGTCGTGGACTGCCCCGCGCCTCCGGCGACACCGAAGCCCCCGATGTCCACTGCCACCTTCTCGCTGAAGCCGGCGCCCGTCTCGGTGCTGTACTCGTACGACACCACCCGGGCGGCCCTGATGGCCTCCAGGTGCATCACCGTCGGGTAGGCGATCGCCACGCCGGCGCCCCCACGGGCCGCGCTCGCCGACCGGGTCGACAGCGGCCCCTTGAAGCGCCGCGGCGCCACCCAGTGGCCACGCACCATCAGGGACCGTGGATGGACCAGCGGCGTGGTGACGTCCCTCATCCGCTCGACCCCACCGCCGCGCCAGGGACCCGAGAAGACCTGGTAGGTCAGCTTGTGCCCGTTGCGACGGTAGGAGGTCTCGGCGGCTCCCCGGCACGCTCGAACCGAGAAGTGCCCGTGTCGGTCGGCCCGGGTCACGCCCAGCGGCCTGCCGTAGCGGAACCTCAGCGCGACGGTGACGAGGTTGCGTCGGTGCGTCCTGCCGCTGATCGTGACCCGCGGGCATCCGCGGGGGTTCTCCGAGGCGACGGTCGACCTGAGAGCGGCCAGCTGTTGCTCGGCGGTCAGCGCGTCGAACCTGGCCGTCACCGCCTGGTCGGACCGGGGTCTGGCCCTCGACGCCGGAGCATCCGCCCGCACCGGTGTGAACGCACCGACCGTGCCGGCCGACGCCGCTGCCGTGGCTGCGATGACGCAACCCATCCCCCGCACCACCCGAGATATGACCATCTATGTATGGTACCAGAGAACCGCCCTCACGGAGCGCGGGAAGCGGCGCGCTGTGGAGGAGCTCGTTCGGCTAGGTCGCGTCGAGCGCCTGCCCCCACTTGCGCAGCAGCCCGGCCAGCTGGGACTGCTCGCGCAGGGTCAGGCCTTCGACCAGGCGCCGCTCGTTGGCGACGTGCCGGCCCATCAGCCGGTCGACCAGCGCCAGACCCTCGGCGCTGAGCCGGATCCGGCGTGACCGGGCGTCGGACTCGCTGACCGTGCGCGTCACGAGGCCTGCCTGCTCGAGCCGGTCGATCCGCTTGGTCACCGCCGACGACGTCACCATCGTCGACGCGCCGAGCTCGCTCGGCGTCAGCTCGTACGGCGCGCCGTGCCGGCGCAGCGTCACGAGCACGTCGAAGTCACCGTCACCGAGGCCTTCCTCGGCGAAGACCCGGCGCAGCTCGACATTCAGCACGTCCGCGAGCCGGTGGAGCCGCCCGATCAGACCGATCGGCGACGCGTCCAGGTCGGGTCGCTCACGCGCCCACTGGGCGAGGATCTCGTCGACGTGGTCCGGCTCCACGACTTCACTATATCTTCCTGGGAAGCTATTATAGTTTCCGTGGAAACTTTCTCCTGGAGAGCCGCCCTGCTGACGACGTTCGCGCCGGTCGCCTGGGGGACGACGTACCTGGTCACCGAACGACTCCTGCCACCCGACCGGCCACTCCTCTCGGCGACGCTGCGGGCGCTGCCCACCGGCCTGGTGCTCCTCGCCGTCACCCGGCGCCTACCGACGCGGGACTGGTGGTGGCGTGCGGTGCTCCTCGGCCTGTGCAACATCGGCCTCTTCTTCCCGCTGCTCTTCGTGGCGGCGTACCGACTCCCCGGCGGCCTCGCCTCGACGCTGCAGGCGACCTCGCCGCTGGCGGTGATGGCGCTCGCGGCCGTCGTCATCGGGGAGCGCGCCGGATCGGCCCGGCTG
>JBAUWD010000238.1:0-2305 GCA_049583575.1 Nocardioides sp. | reverse complement strand
CCCCCGTCGCGGTCGCCAGGACGGCCGCGACCGCCGCCGTACGTCGGATGGGAGAGAGGGACATGCGGTGCTCCTCCTGACTCGGGGCGTCCGGGTCGGACGCGTGTCACCCCTGACAGCGCAGACGCACGGGATCGCGTTACAGCCGGAGCCGAGGAGCGGGGCTGCTCAGCCGGATCGGTGCCGCGCGGCCTGGGCGCGCATGATGTCCCGCATCGAGGTGCCCCGCGGCACGCCGTACATGACGCGCGGGAAGTCGAGCGGCTCCTGCACCGCCCACAGCTCGTCGTGCCGGCCGGGTGGGAAGAGCTCCGCCGGGTCGCCGGCGGCGACCCACCCGATGGGTACGACGGTGCCTGGCGCCAGGGTGGAGCTCACGTGGAGGATGCTGTTGACGCGGAGCTCACAGCCGGCACCGGCGCGGGACCCGGCGAACATCGAGACCCCGGTGGCGACGAAGACCTCGTCCTCGATCGTCGCCCCGTTGAGGTGGGCATGCGGGCCGACCAGGACCGCGTCACCGATGCGGAGGGGGTGGTCCGCGCGGCCGCGCAGCACGGCGTTCTCCATCACGAGGACGTCCTCGCCGATCGTGATCGGGCCGAGGTCCGCGTTGAGCACGGCGCCGTGCAGGACCACCGAGCGCGGGCCGATCGTGACGTCGCCCGTCACCACGGCAGAGGCCGCGATGCTGGCGCTGGGCGTCGATCCGTCCCATCGAGCCAACTTGGCCGGACCCCACACGTACCGGCCCGAGCGCGTACAGTGGCGAGTGCCGACGATTCCCAGCATCCGGAGCGCTCTGCTCCACCGTTCTCGGCACACACGCAGACATCCGGTCCCGTGAACCGGAGGGCGGGCCCGAGCATGACCGCTGTCCAGGGCACGATCGTCGCTCCGATCCCCGTCGTCGAGATGGTGGCTGCCCCTCGGATCCGTGCCGTCGTCGTGCGCGTCGCGGTGAGCCTGGTGACGGCCGTGGTCGCGCCGGCCGCCCTCTTCGCAGCGACGATGGCCGTTCTCAACCTGGTCGCGGCGGTGGTTGCCGGGGGCCTCTGGATGACGGGTGCGATGTGTTGGAGGTGGGCCACCAGACGGCCTGTGTCGAGCCTGCTCCTGCTGGCCCTGGCACTGATGGTGGTCCGGACAGCGGTGATGCTGTCCACCGCCAACCGGTTCGTCTACTTCGTACAACCCGTGGTGGTCGACGCCGTCATCGCCGCGATCTTCCTCGGGTCGCTGTGGACGGCGAGGCCCGTCGTCGCCCGGCTCGCTCCGGACTTCTACCCGCTCGACGCGGCCCTGGCCGCCCAGCCGGGGATCCGGGGTCTGTTCCGGCGGCTGACCGTGCTGTGGGGCGTGGTCATGCTCGCGAAGGGGATCGTGACGTTCTGGCTCCTGCAGTCGCTCTCGACGATGGACTTCGTGCTGATCAAGAGTGGCGCGATCTTCGGCCTGACGCTGTTCGCGACCACTGCCACCATCGTCTGGTCGGTCCTCGTCGGTCGCCAGGAGGGACTGCTGCTCCAGCCCGCATCAGCGGCCGGCGTGAGCTTCGGCGTCGGAGTCGGCGGAGGATAGGGGAGCCGAACCCGCGAGGGCTTGCATCCAACCCGCCTTCCAGCGCTCGGATCGACGGTTCCGGGTCGTTCGCAGGCCCTCGCTGAGCGTGAGACCGACGCCGACGACCGGCTCAGGACGGGCCCGAATCAGTGCGTCACCGGGCCCCGTCCCGGATCCCACGACGGTCTTCGGGCGCCGACCGTCGATGTCAACGAGGCTGTCCCTGATCTCCGACACCCTCGTACCGCATCGCGTCGGACACGTCCGCTGCTCGGATGAGGCGACGCGACCTGTCAACGGGGCATGAGCGTGGCTTCGCTGGATACGACATCGGCATGGACTCGCTGACACAGGAACTCATCCAGGTCGAGCGGCGAGGGTGGGATGCCCTCTGCACGGATGACGCCGTCACCTACTACGCGTCGCACCTGGCCGACGACGCGGTCATGGCGTTCCCGTTCGGAATCATGCAGCGGGAGGAGGCGCTCAGCGCGATGGCGACCGCCCAGCCCTGGTCTCACTACGAGATGGAGGACCCGACCGTCATCGCGTTGGGTCGAGACTCCGGTGTGGTCGTGTACCGCGTGACCGCCGAGCGAGAAGGCCAGGAACCGTTCTCGGCGGTTCTCAGCAGCACCTTCGTGCGCCACGGAACCGACTGGAAGCTGGCGTTCCATCAGCAGAGCTTCACGTAGTGCTCCGCACGTGACGATGGCCGAGGTCGACGTGCCCGGCCGGACGA
>JBAUWD010000237.1:0-1700 GCA_049583575.1 Nocardioides sp. | reverse complement strand
GGCTCACCCCGAATGGCAGCTCGACGATGCCGCCCTGCTTGACGTTGCCGGCGAGCTGGAAGACCTGGGTGCCGCGGGAGCGGCCGGTGCCGAGCTCGGCGTACGACGCGCCACCATCGGCCAGGATCATCGGCACCGCGCACAGCGTCAGCACGTTGTTGACGGCGGTCGGCCGGCCCCAGAGGCCCTCGACCGCGGGGATCGGCGGCCTGGCCCGCACCTCGCCGCGACGGCCCTCGAGGCTCTCGAGCATCGAGGACTCCTCGCCGCAGATGTAGGCGCCCGCCCCGACACGCACGTGCAGGTCGAAGGCCAGGCCCGAGCCGAGGACGTCCTGTCCGAGGTAGCCGTGGGTGTACGCCGCGTCGACCGCGCGCCGCACGGCGGCGACGGCGTGGGGGTACTCGGACCGCACGTAGATGTAGCCCTCGCTCGCCCCGACGGCGTGGGCGGTGATGACCATGCCCTCGACGAGGGTGAACGGGTCGCCCTCGACGACCATCCGGTCGGCGAACGTGCCGGAGTCGCCCTCGTCGAAGTTGCAGGCCACGAACTTCAGGTCGGAGGCGGTCTCCAGGACGGTCTTCCACTTGATGCCGGCCGGGAAGCCCGCGCCGCCTCTGCCGCGCAGCCCGGAGTCGGTGACCTCCTGGACGACCTCGGTGGGAGAGAGGGACAGCGCCCTGCGGAGCCCGGCCCATCCGCCGTGCGCCTCGTAGTCGGCGATCGAGGCGGGGTCGACCACGCCGACCCGGGCGAAGCTCACCCGCCGCTGCGAGGTCAGCCATGGGTGCTCGTCGACCACGCCGATGCCGGTCGCTTCTCCGGCGAGCACGGAGGTGACACCCTCCGGCGTGACGTTGGGATACCCGACCCGGCCGGCTCCGGTGTCGACCTCGACGAGCGGCTCGAGCCAGAGCATGCCGCGGGACCCGTTGCGGACGACCTGCGCTCCGGCCGCCTCGAAGGCTGCCGCCACCTCGTCGGCACCGACCGAGACCGCGGCGGCATCGGCTGGGACGTAGACCCGGGCGGGCGTCACCGCCACGCCTCCGTGAGGGCGTCGAGCCGCTCGGCCGACAGCCGGCCGTGGAGGCGGCCGTCGAGGGTGCCGGACGGTCCGAGGGCGCAGTTGCCGAGGCAGAAGACCTCGGTCACCTCGACGTCGGCACCCAGGCTGCCCGCCCGCGCCCGCGTGGCGTCGTACAGCGCCTCGGCGCCGACCGACTGGCAGGCCTCGCCGCGGCAGAGCGCGACGGTGTGCGCGGCCGCGGGCCGGGTGCGGAAGTCGTGGTAGAAGCTCACCACCCCGTGCACCTCGGCCACCGAGAGGTTCAGCACGTCGGCGATCGCCTCGACGTCCGCGCGCGCGATGTGCCCGAGCTCGTCCATCACCTCGTGGAGGACCGGCATCAGGGGGCCTCGGTCGGCCAGGTGCTGCGAGGCGATGGCACGCACCAGCTCGGCCCTCTCGGTGGTGGACGCGGTCGTCATGGGCAGCTCCGGGTGTGGTGGACGTCACCATCGTAATCCGGCCCGGTCGAACGGTCCCGTGCGGGGCGGGCCGGCCGATCAGACCAGCTCGCCCCGCTTCCGGCCCAGGTAGGCGCGCTCCGCGGAGTTCTGGGTGGCGGCGATCCCGGCGTCGTACGCCTCCTTCGCCTCGCTGCTCCGGCCGAGCCTGCGCAGCAGGTCCGCGC
>JBAUWD010000236.1:0-10635 GCA_049583575.1 Nocardioides sp. | reverse complement strand
GAGGCTCAGCGTAGGGGGACCGAGGTCACTCCTCGCCCTTGATGAAGGCCTCCACCCGAGCGCGACCCTCGTCGTCGGGCAGCTGCACCGGCGGGCTCTTCATCAGGTACGACGACGCCGAGATGATGGGGCCGCCGAGACCGCGGTCCTTGGCGATCTTGGCCGCCCGGATCGCGTCGATGATGATGCCGGCCGAGTTGGGGGAGTCCCAGACCTCGAGCTTGTACTCCATGTTCAGCGGCGCGTCGCCGAAGGCGCGGCCCTCGAGGCGGACGTAGGCCCACTTGCGGTCGTCGAGCCACGCGACGTAGTCGGACGGGCCGATGTGCACGTTGCGGTCGAGGTGGGACTTGCCACCGAGGGGACCGGTCAGGTTCGAGGTCACCGACTGCGTCTTGGAGATCTTCTTCGACTCCAGGCGCTCGCGCTCGAGCATGTTCTTGAAGTCCATGTTGCCGCCGACGTTGAGCTGGTAGGTGCGGTCCAGCACGACGCCGCGGTCCTCGAACAGCTTGGCGATCACGCGGTGGGTGATCGTCGCGCCGACCTGGCTCTTGATGTCGTCGCCGACGATCGGGACTCCGGCGTCCTCGAACCTCTTGGCCCACTCGGGGTCGGAGGCGATGAAGACCGGGAGGGCGTTGACGAAGGCGACCTTCGCGTCGATGGCGCACTGGGCGTAGAACTTGTCGGCCGCCTCGGAGCCCACCGGGAGGTAGGAGACGAGGACGTCGGCCTGCGTGTCCTTGAGCACCTGGACCACGTCGACCGGCTCCGCGTCGGACTCCTCGATGGTCTCGCGGTAGTACTTGCCGAGGCCGTCGAGGGTGTGACCGCGCTGCACGGTGATCCCGGTCGGCGGCACGTCGCAGATGCGGATCGTGTTGTTCTCCGACGCCTGCGTCGCGTCCGCCAGGTCGAAGCCGACCTTCTTGGCGTCGACGTCGAAGGCGGCGACGAACTCGACGTCGGAGACGTGGTAGTCGCCGAACGACACATGCATCAGTCCGGGCACGGTGCCCGTGGGGTCGGCGTCCTTGTAGTACTCGACGCCCTGGATCAGGGACGTCGCGCAGTTGCCGACGCCCACGATTGCTACTCGTACCGAACCCATGGGTTTCCTTCCTCGGTGTTTCAGGTGGTGGCGTCAGCCGCGGGGGCTGCGCTCGTCGGGGTGGTGCCGTCGCTCACGGCGTCGCCGCCGGTCGCGTCGAGCGCTTCGGTGCGCCCGGGTCGGCTTGTCGTGCGTTCCGCGTTGATGAGGTCGGTGAGCCACTTGACCTCGCGCTCGACGGACTCGATGGAGTGGCGCCGCAGCTCGCTGAGGTAGCGGTCGTCACCGCCGGCCGCGTGCGTGGCCCGGTCGAGCCGCTCCTGCAGCCGGGACCGCCGCCCCTCCAGGATGCGCAGCCGGACCTCGGCGTCCGTGCGGGAGAAGAACGCGAACCTCATGTTGAAGTTGTCGTCCTCCCACGCGGACGGGCCGGTGTCGGTGATCTCCTCGCCGAAGTACTGACGGCCGGCCGGCGTGATCTGGTAGACGATCCGCTGTCGGCGGGAGACGCCCGGCGAGGCCGCGGTGACCTCGGTGACCCAGCCGGCGCGCAGCAACCGCTTGAGGGCGGGGTACAGCGAGCCGTAGGACAGCAGGCGCCCCCAGCCGAGCAGGAGGTTGAGCCGCTTGCGCAGCTCGTACCCGTGCAGGGGCGACTCGTGGAGCAGGCCGAGCACGGCCAGCTCGAGGGTCGCCGCCTTGCGGGCCATGGAGCGCCTTCCTCGTTGCCGGGTGGGAGATCGCCACGGACCGGCGGATGTGCTCCGGCGATGTGTCGCGACGTTCTATCGGATCAACCTATCAAACCGATATATCACCGGACAAGTCGGTGTCGGTTCGTCGCGTGACCGTCGGCCCCGTACCCTCGTCCCGACGGCGTGGCCGGCCCGGATCCCGTTCCTCGCCCGGTGCACCGACCCCCCGACGCACGTGGAGTTGTGACCTGTGAGTGCCAAGCGCAGAGCCGAGGGCCCCGCCGTCAAGCGGAAGCCCAAGCAGAACCGCCGGACGACCAAGCAGCGGGTGCTGCGGGTCGTGAAGTGGTTCCTCATCGCGTCGCTGGTGGGCACGCTCCTGCTGATCGGCGCGTTCGTCTACGTCTACCAGACCACGTCGATCCCCAACCCGAACAGGGACTTCCAGACCCAGACGTCGTTCGTCTACTACGCGGACGGCAAGACCCAGCTGGGGCAGTACGCCACCCAGAACCGCCAGATCATCTCGCTCAGCGACATGCCGAAGAAGCTGCAGGCGGCGGTGATCGCGGCGGAGGACCGCACCTTCTACTCCAACAGCGGCATCGACCCCAAGGGCATCATCCGGGCCGCCTTCAACGACGCACGAGGTGGCGCCACCCAGGGTGCGTCCACGATCACCCAGCAGTACGTGAAGATCCTGTACCTCAACCAGGAGCGCTCGCTCACCCGCAAGATCCACGAGGCGATCCTGTCGCTGAAGATCCAGAAGCAGCAGAGCAAGTCCGAGATCCTGCAGGGCTACCTCAACACCATCTACTTCGGCCGCGGGGCGTACGGCGTACAGGCCGCGGCGCAGGCGTTCTTCGGCGTCGACGCCAAGGACCTCGACCTCAAGCAGAGTGCGGTGCTGGCCAGCGTCCTGAACAACCCCTCGGAGTTCGACCCGGCCAACGGCCGCAGCCACCGGCGCGCCCTCCACTCGCGCTACGACTACGTGCTCAACGGCATGGCCTCGATGGGCACGATCTCCCAGGCCCGGGCGCAGCACGCCGAGAAGCGGCTGCCGGCGTTCCCCGTCTTCAAGGACTCCAGCCAGTACGGCGGGCAGAAGGGCCACATGCTGACGCTGGTGCGCCAGGAGCTGCACCGTCTCGACTTCACCGACGACCAGATCGACGGTGGCGGCCTGCGGGTGACGACCACGCTCACGCCGCGGGCGATGTCGGCGGCGGCGCAGGGCGTGGCACAGGTCCGGCCGGACATCAGCGACAAGTACCTCCACGTGGCGGTCGCCACCGTGCAGCCCGGCACCGGCGCCCTGCTGGGCTTCTACGGCGGGCAGAACTACCTGCGGTCCCAGATCAACTGGGCCGAGGCCGGCGGCATGGTCGGCTCGACCTTCAAGCCAGTCTCGCTCGCCGCGGCCATCACCGACGGCTACTCGCTGAAGAGCACCTGGGACGGCAACTCGCCGTACGTCTTCCCCGACGGCCTCCAGGTGCACAACGAGGGCGCCGGCAACGGCACCAGCTATGGTGCGGCCGTCTCGTCGACGCAGGCCCTGGAGCAGTCGATCAACACGGCGTTCGTCGACATGACGGCGAGCATGAAGAACGGACCGCAGAAGATCCTGGACATGGCCAACAAGATGGGCATCCCGCCGGCCGAGGCCGACCCGCACTACCCGGGCATCCCCAGCTCCACGACCGACCTGACGCCCGACTCGCTGATCACGCTCGGCAAGTCGCGGGTGAGCGCGATCAACATGGCCAACACCTATGCCACCATCGCCAACGGTGGCCAGCGGGCCGACGTGCACGTGATCGACAAGGTGACCGACAGCCAGGGCACGGTGCTCTACCAGTACAAGCCGCACACCACGCAGGCGGTCGCGCCGGACGTCGACGCCGACGTCAGCTACGCGATGCAGCAGGTGGTGCTGCACGGCACCGGAACCAACGCCCAGGCGATCCAGCGGCCCGCGGCCGGCAAGACCGGTACGGCGACGAACGACGCCAACCAGGTGTCGTCGTCGTGGTTCGTCGGCTTCACCCCGCAGATGGCCACCGCGGTGATGTACGTGCGCGGCAACGGCAACGGTCAGCTGGACGGCTGGCTGCCGCCGTACAACGGCGCGGCCGGGTACTTCGGCGCGGGCTACCCCACGGCGACCTGGGCGGCGGTGATGAAGGCCGACCTCGTGGGGCAGCCGGTCGAGCAGTTCCCGCCGGCGGCCAACGTCCCGGCCAAGCAGCCGGGGCACCAGCCGACCCGGCCCCCGTCGCCGCCGACCTCGCACAAGACGACGAGCTCGGCCCCGACCACCTCGAGCGCGCCGACCACCTCGAGCGCGCCGACGAGCCCGACGCATCCGACGAGCTCGCCGCCCAGCAGCAGCCCGACCTGCCTCCCGCTGACCTGCCCGTCGACCAGCCCCACCTCGAGCCCACCGAGCTCGTCGCCGCCGCCGGCAGCCTTCTCGACGGTTCGGCCGATGGCGCAGCGAACGGTGTGGTGGTGATCGACCCCGACCAGGACGACCGACGGCCGGTGGTCCACCCGTCGGCCGATGACCCCGTCACGGCGACCCTGAGCCGCCGGGTCGGTGGCCCGGTCGGCGACCACGCGGGGCGACACCCCTGGTGGACGCCCGTGCGCGTCGTCCTCGCGCTGACGGCACTCTGCTTCGCCCTGGGCTTCGTCCAGAAGACACCGTGCTACACCTCGAACTGGACCGACAGCGAGACCCGCTACTCCGACCTCTGCTACTCCGACCTCCCCTATCTCTACGTGGGACGCGGGTTCGCCGAGCTCGAGTGGCCCTACTCCGACGCCATCTCCGTGCGCGACCGCTACTCCGTCATGGAGTACCCCGTCGGGATCTCCTACTACGCGCTGGCCTCGGCGTACGTCACCCACTGGCTCTCCGGCTCGCCCGACCTCGCTCCGCGTGGCGCGATGTCGCAGGGCGAGCTCTACGCCGATCCCTCGGTGCTGCGCGAGACGCTGAGGTTCACGGCCGTGAGCTCCGTCGGCTTCGCGCTGGCCGGGCTGCTGTCGGCGTGGTTCCTCACCGGCGTCACCCGGCGTCGGCCCTGGGACGCCACATTGTTCGCGATGTCGCCCGTCCTGCTCTTCGAGGGGATGATCAACTGGGACCTCCTCGCCGTCGTCTGCGTGGCGGGAGCGCTCTGGGCGCACGCGCGAGGACGGCCGGTCGTGACGGGCGCGCTGCTGGGGCTGGGTACGGCGGTGAAGCTCTACCCGCTCTTCCTGCTCGGCGGCCTCCTGGTGGTGTGGGCACGCGGGCGCCGCTGGGGCGACATGGTGGCGGCGACGCTCACGGGCGCCGCCACGTGGGCGGTCCTCAACGCTCCGGCGTACCTCTCGGGGAGGAGCGAGTGGAACGTCTTCTGGACGTTCAACTCCCATCGCGGCGCCGACCTCGGCTCGCTGTGGCTGATGGCCGGGCAGATGTCCCACCACACCACGAGCGCCCACACCATCAACGTCGTCTCCTGGGTCTTCTTCCTCGCCTGGTGCGCCGGCGTCGCGGTGCTCGGCTTCCTCGCCCCCGAGACGCCGCGGCTGGCCCAGCTCGGATACCTGCTGGTGGTCGGCTTCCTGCTGGTGAACAAGGTCTACTCGCCGCAGTACGCGCTGTGGCTGCTGCCGCTCGCGGTGATGGCGCGGCCGCGGTGGCGCGACCAGCTGGTCTGGCAGGCCGGCGAGATCTTCTACTTCGCCTCGGTCTGGTGGTACCTCGGCAACTACCTCAGCCCCGGTGGCGGAGGCGACGCCGGCTTCTACTGGCTGGCGATCATCGTGCGCGTGGTGGCCCAGCTCTACCTCGCAGTCATCGTGGTCCGCGACGTGCTGATGCCGCAGTACGACGTCGTGCGCTCGGCGCGGCGGCGGGGCAGCCTGTCGTGGTGGCAGCTCGGCGGCCCGGGCGAGCTCTCGCTCACGGGGCCGGTCGGACCGACCGGCTAGGCATCACGGCTGCGACGCGCCCCGGGGCGCGCCGGCCGGTCCGGTGACGACGACGCGGTCGAACGACGCGATCGTGTGGCGCACCCGGACGGCGATCTCCTCGCCCACCACGGGCACCCGGGGGCCGTGCGGCAGGAACAGCATCGAGGCCTGCATGTGCGGAGGCTCGGCGAACAGCCGCAGCTTGCCGTCGATCGTGAAGGGGGAGCGCACGAAGCCGACGGCGTCGAGGCCGCCGCGCGCCAGCGTGGCCGCGCGTGCCCGCATCGAGTGGTCACCGGTGGGGGCCTCGAGCCCGATGCCGTGCGCCGTACCGCCCGAGACGACCACGAGGTGGCCGGCCCTGGGAGCCGTGCGTCCGCGGTAGCCGAAGACGTCGCCGCGCTCGACCTCGTGGACGTCCAGGACGGTCGAGGTCACCCGGAGGGCCTCGTGGTCGCCGAGCCACAGGGCGGTGCCGATGCGCGGGCGGACGGCGAAGTCGGCGTGGGAGGCGCGGAGCGAGGCCAGCTCGGCGCCCGTCAGGTGGCTGACCCACAGCGTCCGGGTCGGGAGCTCGGCCGCGACGACGTCGTTGACCAGGCGGACGACCTCGCTCAGATGCGAGCCGGAGGCGAGCGGGAGGTGGAACGCGACGCCCTCGAGCCGGGCCGGCCGCCGGCTCATCAGGTCGCCGGCCGCCCGCAGGTCCTCGGCCGACATCCCGTGCCGGCGCATGCTGGTGAGACGCTCGAGCACGACCCGGGCGGCGGGCTCGCGGTCGAGCAGGGTGACGAGGTCGGCGAGCCGGCTGACCGTGTGGATGACGCGGCCGGGGGGCAGCTCCTCGTCGGGGAGCTGCCCGCTGGGACGCCACGGTGTGAGCACGAGGAGGTCGCCGGCGAAGCGCTGTGCCACCTCGGCGAGCTCGAAGTAGGTGCCCATGGCCAGCGTGTCGACGCCGAGCCACTCGGATCGGCGGGCCAGGCGGCCGATCCCGAAGCCGTACCCGTTGCCCTTCGCCACGGGCACCAGCCCGGCGTTGCCCTCCGCGACGGTGCGCAGGTGGCGGCGCCAGCGGTCGCCGTCGACGGTCAGCGTGAGGCTCATCGGCGCAGCCCGGGCAGACGCGCGCGCAGGTGCCGTCGGCCCAGGTAGAGGGCGAAGCCGCGGTAGAGGGCGCGGTTGAGCGGGAGGTCCCACTCGCCGACCGTCTCCACGGCCTCACCTCCCGTGCCGGTCTTGAACTGGATCAGGCCGACGTGCGGGTCGTCGGGGTCGAGGGTGGCCGTGATGCCGCGCAGGTCGTAGACCTCGGCGCCCTCGGCGATCGCGTCGCGGATCATGGCCCACTGCACGGCGTTGGAGCCGCGGACCTCGCGCTTCTCGCTGGACGACGCACCGTAGGAGTACCACGCGTGGGTGCCGACGCGGATCGAGATGGTGGCCGCGACCAGGTCGCCCTCGTGGTGGGCCAGCCAGAGCCGGATCCGGCCCGGGTCGTCCGCGCCCAGCGCGTCGTACATGGTCTGGAAGTAGGACAGCGGGCGCGGGGTGAAGTGGTCGCGCTCCGCGGTGTGGACGTACAGGTCGTGGAACGCCTTGAGGTCGGGTGCCTCGCCCCCTCCGCCGGTCGAGCTGGTCGAGACCACGACGCCGGCCTTGTCGGCCTTGCGGATGTTGCGCCGCCACAGCTGGTTCATCCCGGCGAGCACGTCCTCCTCGGTACGGCGCGAGCCGGCCGATCCGTCGGTCGGGCCGGTCGAGACCAGCGGGATCACGAAGGTGTACTGCGGCTGCCCTGCCGCGAACCCGTCCTCGGCGAACTGCGGGCGCCAGCCGAGCGACTCGAGCTGCTGGACGACCCGGGCTCCGGTGGCCGAGCGCTCGGCGGGGGCGAGCTCGGTCAGCCTGTGCACGGCCGGGTCGGCGATGCCCTCCTTGACCTGCGCCGCGCTCCATCGGCGGGTCACGACCGGTGGGCCCATCCGGACGCCGAAGGCCCCCTGGGAGCGGAGGTGGGCGGTCAAGGGGGTGAGCCAGGCTGCGAGGTCGTCGGTGGACCAGTCGATGACCGGGCCCTCGGGCAGGTAGGCGAGGGAGCGGGGGATCCTCGGCAGCCGGCGGTGGAGCACGAGCCCCGCCCCGACGAGCCGGTCGCCGTCGTACCAGCCGAGCGACTCGGCGCGCCACTCGGACTTCACGGTGCCCCACGCCGGCGTCTGCAGGAAGCTCGCCCACGACTGCGCGCGGATGAACGCGCGATGCTCGTCGGCGGGGATCGTCCGGACGGTCAGGCTCACGCCGATGAGGCTACCGGGGGCCGGCGGGTCGTCCGCGAAGCCCGCAGCCGTGCGGCCAGGACGCGGGAGACGGGTCACAACGAGTGCTCACGTATCAGGAGCGCGGCGCCGTACTCCTGTGCACGTGGAGCCGAGCACCCCCGACGTACCGGCCGCGGAGTGCGGCGTGCCCCGAGCCGGGAAGTGCCCCGCCCGACGTCCCGCCTGCGCGAGGAGGACCCGGTGATGGACGACGAGAGCCTCTACGAGGCCGTACGCCGTGCGTGCGGGCGGCACGACCCGTTGCCGCCGGGGATGCTCGACCGGATCGTGACCGTGGTGGGCGAGCTGGCGCGCCACGATCCCGACCTGGAGTTCGAGCTGATGCTGCTCGTGGAGCGCTACCGGGAGCTGGCGGGCGCCCGAGGCGGAGCCCAGTCCTACACGCTGCGCTTCGGGACCGACGACGTCGAGCTGCTGGTGCGCATCTCGACCGCCGACGACGAGGGGCGCACGCGTCTGGACGGATGGCTCGTCCCCGCGTTGAGTGGTCCCGTGCAGGCGCGCGAGGTCGAGGGCGAGCGGCGCCGCTTCGACGCCACTGCCGACGTCAACGGCCGCTTCGAGTTCCCCGACCTGCCCGCCGGCTTCTACCGTCTGTGGCTCGAGCTGCCCGACGACCACACCTTCGGCACCCCCGCCTTCGAGATCTGACCCGACGAGACCACGAGGAAGTCGATGACCAAGCGCAAGCGCAAGCACATGGACCGGGACCCCCGACCGCCGGCGTACGACACCGTGACGGCGGCCGACGGGCGGGTCCTGGACCCCACCGGCTCACTCGGCGTCGAGGGCGTGGTCGTGCGCACCACGTCGTACGTCTCGACCCGCCTGACGATCTCGAAGTGGAGCTCGATCCCCCATGAGGAGCCACGCACCACGCCCGGCGTCGGTGCTGGGCACGGGCGCGTCACCGAGCGCATGGACCCCGACGAGCGCGAGCGGGTAGAGGCGCGCTTCGCGCTGGTCGCCGACGTCGCCGACGACCTGGGCTGGGTCGCGACGCTCGAGCCCGAGAACCCCCGCACCGTCGGGCTCCGGTACGGCGTCTTGAAGGTCCGGCTCGACGTGAGGACCGATGCCGACGTGGTCCTCCCGCCGGACGCCTTCACCCTCCTGCAGCAGCTGCGCCTCCGCCACAAGGACCGCCCCAAGACCCTGCAGGGCATCGGTCTCGACCACGTGGTTCTCTCGGCGCCGTTCGACAGCTCGCACCCGTTCGACTCCAGCCACCCCTTCGACAGCTCGCATCCGTTCGACTCCAGCCACCCCTTCGACTCCAGCCACCCGTTCGGTGGCGGTGGCGGACCGATCGACAGCTACGGCGTACCCGGACAGGGCGGCCGTCAGCCGATCGCCTTCGTCGGCCTGCCTCCTCACCGGCGCGAGCCGGAGGAGGGCTGCCGGCGTGCCGTGGTGGCCATCCTCGACACCGGATGTGGCCTCCACCCGTGGTTCGACGACGACGGTCGCGACGTCGTCACCCGAGGGCTGAAGCTCGACGGCCACGACATCGGCTACAACGTCCCGTCCACCGACCCGGAGACGTTCTGGGACCAGGCCGGCGCGCTCGACGGCATGATCGACCCGCTGTCGGGGCACGGCACGTTCATCGCCGGACTGGTGCACCAGGCGTGTCCCGACGCCGACATCCTGTCGTGGCGCGTGGTCCCGTCGACGGGCCCGATCGTCGAGTCGGACTGGATCGCCGCGCTCGCCCAGATCGCCGAGCTCAACCGGCGGGGCCGCGAGGGTGATCCCGACGGCCGCATCATCGACGTCCTCAGCCTGTCGATGGGGTACTACCACGAGACGGCGTACGACTCGCTGTTCGACCCCACGTTGTTCGGCGTGCTGTCCGACCTGGCCTCCCGCGGCACGCTCGTGGTCTGCTCCGCCGGGAACGACGCCACGGCCCGCCCGTGCTTCCCGGCGGCGTTCGCGCCATGGCGCGAGGACGAGGACGGCCACGACGGCTCGGTCGTCCATCCGCCGCCCGGACAGCTGCCGATCCTCTCGGTGGGTGCGCTCAACCCCAACCGGTCGACCGACGCGCTGTTCAGCAACGCCGGTGAGTGGGTGCGCTCGTTCGCCGAGGGGGCGGCGGTGATGAGCACCGTGCCGAGGTTCCAGGGCGGCCTGCAGCCGGTCGCGCGCGCGGAGGCCTACGGGAGGGTCCGCGAGAACATCGACCCGGACGACTTCCGCGGTGGCTTCGGCGTCTGGAGCGGTACGTCGTTCGCGGCTCCGCTGATGGCCGGACGACTGGCCCAGTACCTCCATCGCCGCCTGGCCGAGGGCGACGCCCCCGACGCCGTGAACGAGCGGGCGCGAGACGCACTGGAGAAGGTGGCTGGCCTCACGTCAGACTGAGGAGATGTTGTCGGCCGAGCAGCTCCACCGGCGCGGCGTCGAGGCGATCAACGCCGGACAGGTGCGGGCGGCCCGGCCGCTGCTCGAGCGGGGCCTGACGCGGACGTCGGACGACGACCTGCTCGCCAGGATCCAGGCCAGCCTGGCGTACGTCGCGGCCGAGACCGGCGACCCGGCGGGCGGCATCGCCCTGTGC
>JBAUWD010000235.1:0-2555 GCA_049583575.1 Nocardioides sp. | reverse complement strand
CCACGGCCAACCGGCTGGCCAACTTCGACGACGCCAACCTGCGGCGCTCCGCCCGCGCCGCCGTGGCCGCGGGAGCCCGCGTCCAGCGCGCGCTCGAGATCCTGGGCGACGAGGTGCCGGACCATCTCAAGCTGGCCGGCGGCCTGCGGCTCGAGCACAAGCAGGCCTCGCTGGAGGAGCTCGGCCAGCTGCACGAGCCGGTGCTCACCAAGGACGCGATCGCCGGTCGCATCCGCCGGCTGCTGGCGATGGCCGACAAGCGCGCCGAGGACCTCGGCATCCCGGACACCGAGGCGTCACTGACCCCTGAGATGCTCGCCGACGAGGACTGACGCGCCGCGGGCCCGAGGCTGTCGGGCCCGGACGAGCTCTACCGGCGGTGCCAGGGACCTTGGTTACCCGTACGTACCCTGAACGCCCCTCCGCCGCGCCCGAGGCGGGGGATAGGGTCGTGCTACCGGCTGCGGGAGGCGGCCGGCAGGCAGTACGACCTGAACCGACCTAGGAGCAGCAGTGACCGTTCGCGTAGGCATCAACGGCTTCGGCCGGATCGGCCGTAACTTCCTCCGCGCAGTCCAGGCGTCGGACGCCGACGTCGAGGTCGTCGGGATCAACGACCTCGCGGCCAACGACATCCTGGCCCACTTCCTGCGCTACGACTCGATCCTGGGGCGCTACCCCGGGCACATCGACTCCGACGAGAACTCCCTCACCGTCGACGGCACCAAGATCCACGCGAGCGCCGAGCGCGACCCGGCCGCCCTGGCGTGGGGCGACATCGGCGCCGACATCGTGATCGAGTCCACCGGCCTGTTCACCAAGGCCGCCGACGCCCACAAGCACCTCGACGCCGGAGCCAAGAAGGTCATCATCTCGGCGCCCGCCACCGACGAGGACATCACGATCGTGATGGGCATCAACGACGGCGACTACGACGGCTCGAAGCACCACGTCATCTCCAACGCCAGCTGCACGACGAACTGCCTCGGGCCGATGGCCAAGGTCCTGGTCGACAACTGGGGCATCGACCGCGGCTTCATGACCACGGTGCACGCCTACACGACCGAGCAGCAGCTGCTCGACCAGATCTCGCTCAACCGCAAGGGGCAGATCAACCTGCGCCGGACCCGCGGGGGCGCCAGCAACATCATCCCGACCACCACCGGGGCCGCGAAGGCGATCTCGCTCGTCCTGCCCGAGCTCAAGGGACGGCTCGACGGCTACGCCCTGCGGGTGCCGGTGCCGACCGGCTCGGTCACCGACCTGACCGTGAGCCTGAACGCCGAGGTGACCAAGGACGAGGTGAACGCCGCGTTCAAGGCGGCCTCGGAGTCCGGCCCGCTGGCGCCGTACCTCGAGTACACCGAGGACGAGATCGTCAGCTCCGACATCGTCACCTGGCCCGCCTCCTGCACCATCGACGCCGGCTGCACCCTGGCCAACGGCAACCAGGTCAAGGTGGTCGGCTGGTACGACAACGAGTGGGGCTACTCCAACCGGCTGATCGACCTGTCGGCGCTCGTCGGCAGCTCGCTCTGACCGTGTCGTCCCGCTACGACCCCCTGGGCGAGCTCCGAGGCAAGCGGGTCCTGGTCCGCTCCGACCTCAACGTGCCGCTGGACGGCTCGACCATCACCGACGACGGCCGCGTGCGGGCGAGCGTGCCCACGATCCGCGAGCTCTCGGACGCCGGTGCCCGGGTGATCGTGGTCGCCCATCTGGGACGCCCCAAGGGCGAGCCGGAGGCGCGCTACTCCCTCGCACCCGTCGCCGAGCGCCTCGGTGAGCTGCTCGGCAAGCCGGTCGCGTTCGCGGAGGACACGATCGGTCCGTCGGCCACGGCCACGGTCGACGCGCTGGCGGACGGCGACGTGGTCGTGCTCGAGAACGTCCGCTTCAACGCGGGCGAGACGAGCAAGGACGACGACGTGCGGGGCGCGTTCGCCGACCAGCTCGCCGCGCTGGCCGACTGCTTCGTCTCCGACGGGTTCGGCGTGGTGCACCGCAAGCAGGCCAGCGTGTACGACGTCGCGTTGCGGCTCCCCCACGCGATGGGCCAGCTGGTGGCGACCGAGATGGGGGTGCTGCGGCGGCTCACCGTCGACCCCGCCCGACCCTACGTCGTCGTGCTCGGCGGCTCGAAGGTCTCCGACAAGCTCGGTGTGATCGACCACCTGCTGGGCAAGGCCGACCGGCTGCTGATCGGCGGCGGGATGGTGTTCACGTTCCTCGCCGCCCAGGGCCACGAGGTGGGCAGGAGCCTGCTCGAGGACGACCAGCTCGACGCCTGTCGCGAGTACCTCCGGCGGGCCGAGGAGACCGGCGTCGACATCGTGCTGCCGACCGACATCGTGGTCGACACCGAGTTCCCCTCGGCTGACCGGGCGCCGCAGCCTCGCGTCGTACCGGCGGGCGAGATCCCGGCCGACACCCTCGGGCTCGACATCGGCCCGGAGTCGGCGCGCGCGTTCGCGGCCGCGATCGCCGACGCGCGGACGGTCTTCTGGAACGGGCCGATGGGGGTCTTCGAGACCGCCGCGTTCGCCGAGGGCACC
>JBAUWD010000234.1:0-11245 GCA_049583575.1 Nocardioides sp. | reverse complement strand
GTCCGCGGACGTCATCCCCGGTCGACCAGCTGGTCGCGGCCCAGCAGGTCGGCGAACGTCTCGCGACGTACGGCGAGGCGGGCCTCACCGTTCTCGCAGAACACCACCGGCGGCCGCAGAGCGCCGTTGTAGTTGTTGCTCATCGTGAAGGCGTAGGCCCCGGTCGCGGGGATCGTCAGCAGGTCGCCCACGACCGGGGACACCAGCGGGTGGTCGCGCACGAACGTGTCGCCCGACTCGCAGTGCCGGCCGACCACGTCGCAGATCTCGGTCGGCCCGGTGCGGTCGATGATCGCCGGGTGGTAGGGCTGCCCGTACAGCGCGACCTCGAGGTTGTCGCCCATCCCGCCGTCGACGGCGACGTGAGTGCGCAGCCCGCGCTTGACGGTGACGACGCGGTACGCCGTGACCACGTTCGGGCCGACCAGCGACCGGCCGGGCTCCACCATCAGCTCGATGTCCGCGCCGAGGTGGCGGTGGACGGCCCCGACCAGTCTCTCTGCGTACTCCTCGACGGTCGGTGCGACGTCCTCGGGCACGTACCGGATGCCCAGCCCGCCGCCGAGGTCGTAGACCTCGAAGTGCTCCAGGCGGGCCAGGGCCGCCACCGCTGCCTCGAACTGCTCGAGAGCGAGGATCTGGGAGCCGATGTGGGCGTGGAGTCCACGTAGGTCCAGCAGGGGCTCACGCCGGATCCGCGCGATCACGTCGCTGATCTGGTGGCTCGGGATGCCGAACTTCGACGCGTCGTGGCCGGTGGCCATCTTCTCGTTCGTCGCCGCCTCCACGTCGGGGCTGACCCGGAGCAGCACGGGCACGGGCTCGCTCGCGAGTCGGCAGATGCGCTCGACGTCGTCGAGGTTGTCGATCACGATGTGACCGACGCCGACGCGGATCGCCTCGGCGACCTCGGCGTCGGTCTTCGCGTTGCCGTGCAGCACCATGGTCGCCGGGTCGACCCCGGCGTGCTCCGCGCCCAGCAGCTCGCCCAGGGCGGCGACGTCCACCCCGCACCCGGTGCGCGCGATCAGGTCCATCACCGAAGGGGTCGGGAAGCTCTTGGAGGCGAACAACACCCGGCTGCGCGGATGCCGCGACGTCAGGGCGCGCAGGAACTCCTCGGCGCGCTCGCGCACCCCCGCCGCGTCGACGAGGTACGCCGGCGTCCCGAACTCCTCGGCCAGGTCGGCGATCCGGCAGCCGCCCAGCGTGAGGTGTCCCGTCGCGTCGAGCGCGGCGTGCGGCGGGTAGAGCGAGAGATCCGGCGACGGCACTCCCAGCGACATGACCGGCCCTCCCTGGCGCGCGACGAGTGGGGCGGGTCGTTCCCGCTCGGGACACCCATGAGACAACCCCATATAGAGAGTATGAGGAGTGTGGCTACCTCGGCAATCCGAGGACTCGGTCCGCAGGCTCGGCCCGGAGCCGTCGTCGCGCGTCCTCGTGGCGTCGCTCGAGCTCGAGCCAGAGCGAGGCCCGCTCCGTTCGAGGCTCGACCACGTCGGCCGCCCTCGTCGAGGGGGGTCGGCGGCCCGGGTCCTCGGTGGCGGCGTACGCGGTCAGGGCGGCCCCGATCGCCGAGGGGTCGCCGGCATCGTGACGGACCACGGTTCGCCCGGTCGCATCGGCCAGATCGCGCGCCAGGGTCGCGGACGCGCCACCCCCACCCAGGTGCACGGGACCTCTCTGCCCCGTCGTCTCGGCCAGCACCTCGAGGCAGCGTCGGCTCTCCACGACGATCCCGGTCAACAGCCCGCGGCCCAGGTCGGCCGCCGTGTGGCCCAGGTCGAGGCCGACCAGGGCACCCCGGGCCTGTTCGTCCCAGAGGGCCCCCTGCTCGCCGGGCGCCAGGTAGGGCAGGACCACCGGTGCCCGCAGCGGATCCGCCCCGTCGGCCTCGCGGACGACCTCCTCGGGTCGTCGCCCGAGGAGCCCACCGAGCCACTGCAGGCCGGCGCCCGTGGCGAGCAGGTCCATCTCGAGTCCCCACGAGTCCGGGGTCACCATCGGGGTCACCAGGAATCGGCGGGCCGGGTCACGGCCGGGCGTGTTCGACGTACCCAGGATGACGGAGCTGGTGCCGGCGAGGTACGCCGCCGCGCCCGGTGTGCGATCGACCCCGAAGGCGGCCGCGCCGCAGACCGAGTCGGCGGCCCCGAGCACGATCGGCAGGCCGGCCGGAAGGTCGAGGTCGGCTTCGCGGGCCGGCGACAGGGGGGCCGCGGAGGTGCTGGACCGGATCTCGGGCAGGGCCGGCAGGGGTGCTCCGAGCAGCTCGGCGGCGCGGGTGAGCGGCTGCCGCTCGAACGTGAGGTCGTCCAGGGCGAGACATCCCACGCCGGTGGCGGTCGACGGGTCGGTCGCGCGGACCCCGGTGAGCCACCAGTAGAGGTAGTCCTTGGCCCCCCACAGCCAGGTCCCGCGCACGAACGCGCTGGGGTCGTCCTCGGCCAGCCGCAGCAGCATCGGCACCAGGTAGCGACCGTCGACCCGCTGCCCCGTGGTCGGGTAGCGGTCACCGGCGGCCGCGAGCCACCGGGCGCCCTGGCTCGCGGCACGGGCGTCCTGCCAGGTGACGGCCGGAGCGACCGGGTCGCCGGATCCGTCGGTGAGGACGAGCGTGGGAATCATCCCGGTCAGCCCCACCCCACGCCAGGACGTGCTCGGGACCTGGGCGGCGAGATCCGCGAGCGCTCGCCGCGCGGCCGTCAGCCAGTCACGCGGGTCCTGCTCGGAGGCGCCCGGGGCCGGGCGGTCGGTCGGGTAGCGGTACGACGCTTCCGTCAGCACCTCGCCCGTGTCGGCGAGAGCGACCGCCTTGAGCCCGGAGGTCCCGAGGTCCACGCCGACGTGGACCCGAGCCGCCGAGGTCATCAGGTGGTCCGATGTCGCGTCCGGGTCCGACCGGACCCGGACGACTTCTGCCCCCGACCCGGACGCCCGACGCCGGACTTCCCGTTCGGGCCGGTCCGCCCACGGGGGCCCGCCGGACCGGGGGACCCGTCCACGGGCTCGGTGCTCCAGTCGCGGTTGAGCTCACCCTGGTGCAGCTCGCGCGTGGTCTGGCCGGCGATCACGAACGCGAACTCGGTGGCCGGGTAGACCTGCTCGAAGACATCGAAGCGGATCCCGCTCGAGGCGCGGGTGACTCCTCGGATGCGCACCACCAGCGAGCTTGCCGACAGGCGCAACCGGGACCGGACGTCCGCGGCCGGATGGGCCAGGTCCAGGAACTGCTCCTCGTAGTCGTCATCGAGGCCGTAGCGGATCGCGAGGGTCTCGTAGAGGGACCCGGAGCGGTACTCGCGGTCGAGGCCCGGCGCCAGCTTCACGGGGATCCGCGCGGTCTCGAGGATCATCGTCCGGCCGTCGACCTGCCGTTCCCGCTGGACCTCCCACACGTCGTCGTCGAAGTCGATCTGCAGGGCCGTGGCCAGGTCGGCCGACGGACGGCAGCGTTCGACCGACAGCACGGTCGTCGTCACCTCGGTCCGTTGGTCGCTCGAGGTCAGGGCCGAGCCCAGGGGCCCGGCGTGGGTGGGGTCGCTGATGATCTTGGGGCTGGACAGGAACGTCCCCAGCCCCTGGTGCCGGCGTACCCGGCCCTCGCGCTGGAGCTCCTCGAGCGCGCGCCGTACCGTGATCAGGCTGGTGCCGGTGAGCGTGGCCAGCTCGTCCTGGCTCGGGAGTCGGTCGCCGGGGCCGAGACCGCGCTCGACGATGAGCTGCTCGACGCGGTCGATCACCTCGGCGTACAGCAGCCGCGTCCCCCGCCCGCGACCGTGCGAGGCTCGATAGGGACGGCCACCGTCTCCGAGGGGGATCGTGGTCACCGTCGGCCTCCCTGGTCCCCGGACGCACTCGCCGGGCTGGTCGCTGGGTCGCCCGCGCGGGGCAAGGCTAACCCACCGCCGTGGTCGCGGCGACGATCTCGAACGCCTCCGCCGCTGCTCGGAGCGTCTGGTCGACATCCTCGTCGGTGTGCACCAGCGAGACGAAGAGGTTCTCGAACTGGAGGGGGTGGAAGAGCACTCCGCGCAGCAGCATCTCCTGCCACCAGTGGGTGAACCTGGCCTCGTCGGCGTACGCGCGCGCATCGCGCCAGTTGTGGATGGGCCGGTCGGAGAACCAGAGCTGGAACACGGTGCCGATGCCGTCGGCCCGGGCCTGAAGACCGGCCTGGGTCGCGAGGACGCTGAGCTCGCCGGAGAGCCGGTCGCCCAGGGCCCGCTGTCGCTCGTACAGCCCGGGCTCGGCCAGCACGTCCATCGTGGCCGACACCGCCGCGCACTGCACCACGTTCGCGTTGTAGGTGCCGGAGTGTGAGTACCGACCGTCTGCGATCATCCGCATCGCGTCGCGGCTGCCGCCCAGCGCCGCCACCGGGAAGCCGCCGCCCAGGCCCTTGGCCAGGGTCGTGAGGTCGGGCGTGACCCCGAACCACTCCTGCGCCCCGCCACGGCTGAACCGGAAGCCGGTGATCACCTCGTCGAAGATCAGCATCGCGCCGTGCTTCTCGGTCTCGGCCCGCAGCAGCTCGAGGTAGCCGGGCTCCGGCAGGATGCAGCCGGTGTTGAACATCGCCGGCTCGGTGATCACCGCGGCCACCTCGGAGCCGCGGTGGTCCATCACCTCGCGGAACGACTCGGCGTCGTTCCAGGTGAGGATGATCAGGGTCTCGGCGAGCTCGAGTGGTACGCCGGGGCCCGAGGCCACCGGTCTCGGGTGGCTCGCCGCTCCGGCCTCGTCCGGGTCCACGTGGTTGCTCCAGTACACGACGTCCTGCCAGCCGTGGTACTGCCCCTCGAAGCGGATCACCAGCCGGCGACCTGTGGTGGCGCGGGCCAGCCGGATCGCGGAGCCCACCGCCTCGCTGCCCGAGTTGGTGAACCGCACCTGCTCGACGCCGGGCACGGCCTCGACGACCTTCTCGGCCGCCTCCACCTCGAGCCGGTAGGGAAGGCCGAAGCAGGTGCCGTAGCGCTGGACCGCGTCGGTGACGGCGGAGGTGACCACGGGGTGACGGTGGCCGAGGATCATCGGGCCGAGCCCGAGCAGGTAGTCGATGTACTCGTTCCCGTCCACGTCGCGCACCCGCGAGCCCAGCCCTTCGGCCAGAAAGGGAGGGTACGGCGACCATCCGAAGCCGACGGTGCGGGCACTGCTGCCGGCGCCGGCCGGGATCGTCCGCGCCGCGCGCTCGAACATCGTCCGTGAGGTCGGGGTCGCGGTCGTGTAGCGCTGCGCGAAGCCCGACTCGACACCTGGCCCGGCCACCGCGCTCATCTCTTCCCGTGCACGGTAGTTGACCTACTCATCATAATGGGTATGTTTCCCAGGTCCTTCGGGCCTGTCAACACGTGCGGGGTACCCAGGTCCGAGCCGGCGGTCGAGCACGTGCACGCCTCCGACGAGGCTCGCCGGCGTCAGCCCACGACGTCGGGTCCACCGTGCCGGCTCGGGTCGGGGCTGGGCACCGCCGCGAGCAGGGTCCGGGTGTAGTCCTCGGCCGGGCGGTTCACGACCTGCCAGGCCGGGCCCTCCTCGATCAGACGTCCCTCGCGCATCACGATGATCCGGTCGGCGTACGCCGCTGCCGTGGACAGGTCGTGGGTGATCATCAAGATGCCCAACGACCCGTCGGACCGCAGCCCGTTGAGCAGGTTGAGGACGCCGAGCCGCAGGGAGACGTCGAGCATCGAGACCGGTTCGTCGGCGAGCAGCAGCTCCGGCTGGACCACCAGGCAGGCGGCGATCGAGACGCGCTGACGCTGTCCGCCGGACAGCTCGTGCGGGAACCGCAGGCGGTACTGCGCGGGCGGCGTGAGCCCGACGCGCTCCAACGCCTCGTTCACGATCGTCCGCCGCTCCCGGCGGGAGCCGATGCCGTGGATGCGCAGCGGCTCCTCGAGCGTCTGGTACACCCGGAAGCGGCCGTCCAGCGACTCGTAGGGATCCTGGTAGACCATCTGCACCCGGCGCCGCAGGTCGCGGAGCCCGCGGCCGTGCAGGGTCGAGGTCTCGACTCCGTCGACCAGGATCTGTCCGGCCCGAGGCGGCACCATGCCCAGGATCGACTGCACGGCCGTGGTCTTGCCGCAACCGGACTGGCCCACCAGTGCGACCAGCTCGCCCCGCTGCACCTCCAGGGAGATGTCGTCGACCGCCGGGGTGGGCGCGTCTCCGCGACCGAGCCACCGCCGCCGTCGTTGGTAGGAGACCTCCAGGTGACGCAGCTCCAGCAGGGGAGGCCGTGGCGCCGGCGGCGGCTCCGGGACGTGCTGGGCGTCCGCGAGGCTGGGTGTGGCCTCGAACAGCTGGCGTGTGTAGGGGTGCTGCGGGGCGCGGTAGAGCTCCTGGACGCTCCCGTGCTCCACGATCCGGCCCTCGAGCATGACCGCTGCGCGGTCGCAGGTCTGGGCGACGACCCCGAGGTCGTGGGTGACCAGGATCAGGGCCAGACCGAGCCGGTCGCACAGGGAGGTCAGCAGCGAGAGGATCTGGTCCTGGACGACCACGTCGAGCGCGGTGGTCGGCTCGTCGGCGAGCAGAGCCTTGGGCTGGCAGGCCAGGGCCATCGCGATCACCGCACGCTGCCGCATCCCGCCCGACAGCTCGTGGGGGTACGACGTCGCACGGGCCGGGTCGATGCCCACGAGGCCGAGCAGCTCGGCCACCCGGGCGGTCGCCTGGTGCCGGGACATCGACCGATGCAGGCGCAGCACCTCGGCGATCTGGGACCCGACGGTCCGAACCGGGTTGAACGCGTTCATGGCGCCCTGGAACACCATCGCCAGGTCGGTCCAGCGGTGCGGCAGGAACGCCCGCTCGCCTCCGGCGAGCAGGTCACGGCCTCCCACCCGGACCTGTCCGGCCACCGAGGCCGAGGACGGCAGCAGGCCCATGGCGGCCAGGATGGTGGTGGTCTTGCCGCAGCCCGACTCGCCGACCAGGCCGACGCGCTCCCCGGGCCGGATGCTGAGGTCGATGCCTTGGAGCACGTGGTTCTCGCCACGGCCTCGCCCCAGACCTCCGGAGCGGAACCAGACGTGCAGGTCCTCGATCTCCAGCACCGGCTCCGTCGCCGGCGCTCCCTCGGCGGCGCTCGGCTCGGGGGCGCTCGGCTCGGTCAGGGGGTGGTTCACAGCGCCTCCGGGCCACGGCCCACGAGCGGTCGCAGCCGCCAGCTGCGCACCAGGAGGTAGGACACCTGGAGCCGCGGGTTCAGCGCATCCTCGATCGACCGGCCGATCAGGTAGCAGCCGACGATGAACACCGCGACCGCCGTACCTGCGGGGGCGATCGCCCACCAGGCGCCGGCAGCGGTGGCGGCCCGGTCGAAGGCGTGCTCCATGATCGTGCCCCAGGTGATCGCGGTGGGGTCGGAGAGTCCCAGGAACGCCAGGGCCGTCTCGTTGAAGATCGCCACCGTCATCGCGATCACCGCGTTGGCCACCAGCAGCGGACCCACCTGCGGCAGGATGTGCCGGAAGATGATCCTGGTCCGGCTCGCCCCCAGGGCAGTGACCCGCTTGACGTAGGTGCGCTCTCGGATGCTCATCACCTGGGCCCTGACCACTCGGGCGGTCCCGGTCCACATCAGGATGCCGATCACGATGATCACGTGGGTCAGGCTCGGGCCCCACACCGCGGCGACGACGATCATCAGCGCGATCTGGGGGACCACGAGGAAGTAGTCGGTGATGCGCATCAGCACCACGTCGACCCAGCCGCCGAAGTAGCCCGACAGGATCCCGAACGTCGAGCCGACGATCATCGCGATGAGGGTGGCGAACAGCCCGACGATCATCGACACGGCACCGCCGTGCAGGACCAGGCTCAGGACGTCGATGCCGCCGTCGTCACAGCCGAACCAGTGCCGGCTCGAGGGTGCGGCGAAGACCTCGCAGGACTGCTCGGAGACGCTGTACGGCGCGAGCACCGGGGACAGCACGGCGCTGAGCACGAACAGTCCGACGATGACCAGTCCGACGATCGCCGACGGCTGGCGGACGATCGACAGGAGCGTGCGCCACACGCCGGCCTCGACGCCGAGCTCCGGCTCCAGGGCACCTGCCCCGCTGACTGCACTGGTCATCGGCGCACCTCAGGTCGTGATGCGGGGGTCGAGTCGGGCATAGAGGAGGTCCGAGATCAGGTTCAGCACGATCACGGTCACCGTGATCACCAGGAACCCGCCCTGCATCATCGGGTAGTCGCGCGCGAGGACGGCCTGGTAGAGCGCTTGCCCGATCCCCGGCCACGAGAAGATGACCTCCACCAGGATCGCTCCGGAGACCACCGACCCCAGCGACAGCGCCACCAGGGTGATGGTCGGTAGGAGCGCGTTGCGAAGGGCGTACGAGCGGATGATCCGTCGCCGCGGAACGCCCTTCGCGCGAGCGGTGAGGATGTAGTCCTCGCCCAGCGTCTCCAGCATCGCCGACCGGACGATCAGGGTGTTCTCGGCGTACAGGGTGAGCACGAGCGTGAGGACCGGCAGGAGCATGTGGCGCCCGACGTCGAGCAGGTGCGCCACCCCCGTCTCGTCGAGCGCGAACGGGTCGCTCATGCCGGCGGTGGGCAGGCGGCCGGCGAAGAAGATCAGCAGCATCAGACCGAGGAACTGCGTCGGGAACGCGTAGAAGAGCACGGCCAGGTTGGTGCTGGCGTGGTCCACGACCGTCCCTCGGCGGACCGCCGAGAGCACGCCGAAGAAGATCCCGATCACCAGTGCGATGACGGTTCCGGTGGCGACCATCGGCACCGTGTTGAGCAGAGCCGTGCGCAGGTTGTCGCTCACCGGCGCCTGGTTGACGTAGCTGACCCCCAGGTTCCCGTGCGCGAGCTGCTTGAGGTACAGCCAGTACTGCACGGCGAGGGGACGGTCGAGCCCGAACTGGACCTCGAGGGTGTGCTTGAGCCCGGGTGACGCGTGCGGCACGTGGCTCAGGTTGCTGACCGCGTTGCCCGGGAGGACTCGGAACAGCAGGAAGTTGAGGGTGAGAACGACGTACACGGTGATGGCGGCGAACACCACCCGCTTCAGCGCGTACCCCCTGCCCCGCACGCCGGTACCTCCTGCCCGCCCACCTGCCACCGGGGGCTCCCCTGGGTCTGATCGACACTCATGGTGGCAGCATCGGCGCCGAGTGCCTTGACAGCAAACTGTATACTAAGCAGACTGACTGTACGAGGCTCACATTCACGAGCGAGGTCGTCTGGCCGGCCGTCCGCACTGCAGCCGACTCGGGGGTACGGTCGGCGCGCGCCGCCGGACGGCGGGGAGGACCCTCATGCGCAGATCCCTCGGACTGATGGCCGCGGCGGTCTCGATCGCCATGCTGCTGGCCGGCTGCTCGGGAGGAGGTTCGGGCTCGTCCGCGAACGGCGGCATCCTGCGGATCGGCATCAGCACACCCATCGACTCGCTGAACCCGTTCGTCTCGGAGTCGGACTACAGCTCGGTGGTCTACCAGTACGTCTACCCCCACCTGGTCGAGTACGACGCGAACCTCAAGCTGGCCCCGTCGTTCGCGACCTCGTGGGCCACCTCCCAGGGCGGCCGGGTGTGGACCTTCCACACCAGGCCGGGCCAGGAATGGTCGGACGGGACGCCGCTGACGGCCAAGGACGCGGCGTTCACCCTGAACATGATGGTCAAGTACAAGAACGGTCCCACCGGTGACCTGGGGCAGCTCGTCGAGGGGCTGAAGAAGACGACGACGCCGGACGACAACACGCTGGTGCTCCACTACTCGCACCCGGTGGCCAACGTCCTGGCCCAGATGCAAGGCGTCCACATCCTCCCGCCGAAGGTGTGGGGACCGCTCGCGACGGGCAACGGCTCGAAGATCCGGACCTTCCAGAACAACGCCGTGCCGATGGTCTCCGGCGGGCCGTTCACGATGGTGAAGTACACGGTCAAGCAGACCGCGCTCTTCCAACGCAACCCTCACTGGTACGGGCAGAAGCCGCACATCGCCGGGTTCGGCCTGCAGATGTTCGGCACGTCCGACGCGATGGTGGCCGCCTTGAAGGCCGGTGACATCGACATGACCGGCGAGTTCACCCCGCCGACGGTCGTCAAGGCGCTGAAGTCGGCCGGGCTGGTGGTCGACACGGCACCGAGCCTGACCTTCAACAACTTCATCATCAACACGAACCCGAAGAAGACCAGCCATCGCGAGCTGCTCGACCCCAAGGTGCGCGAGGCGATGGAGTACGCGATCGACCGGGCCCAGATCATCAAGACGGCGTACCTGGGCTACGCCACACCCGGCGACTCGGTGGTCGCACCGGCCTCGGGCTGGGCCGACCCGTCCTTGAAGGGCCTGCCGTTCTCGCTGGCGAAGGCCAACCAGATCCTCGACGGTCTCGGCTACACCAAGGGCTCGAACGGCGTGCGGGTGGCGGACGGCCACCCGATGGTCTACAACCTGGTGTTCCCGACGGAGATCGCCGGGGCGGGCGACCGCACCTTCGCCATCATCGCCAACGACTTCAAGAAGATCGGGATCGTGCTCAAGGAGAACCGGATGGACCCCGACGCCGCCCAGACGGCGATCGAGGCTCCCAAGACCAGCTACACAGGCTTCGACCTGGCCATGTGGGACTGGGTGCTGCCGCCGGACCCGCAGAACGTGCTCGGTGTGCTGACCTGCGCCCAGCTCGGCAACAACAGCGACAGCGGCTACTGCAACCCGGCCTACGACAAGCTCTTCGCGGAGCAGGGTGCGGTGGTCGATCAGGCCAAGCGGCAGCGGATCGTGACCCGGATGGCGCGCATGATCTTCGACGCCCGTCCCTACATCGTCATCGACTACCCCGACATCATCGAGGCGCACAGCAAGAAGTGGACCGGCTTCGTGATGTCCCCCCTGGTCGGCTCGGTGAACAACATGTCCACCCAGACCCTGGTCGACGTCCACCAGGTCGGGTGACCTGGCGGTGACCCGCTTCCGGCTCGTCGGCGCCCCGGGCCGCGCGTCGGTCGACGTACTGCAAGGGGTGCCGGTCACCGAGACGTTCGAGTTGCCCGGCACCGCAGATCCGGGGCTGCAGGGGGCGATCGAGGTACTGAGGCGGAGCCCGGGATTCGGCGGCCGCCCGGGAGACATCGAGCACCTGGTCGTCCCGGCGGCCGGTTCGTCGGCGCTGCGGGCGGTGCTGGCGATCGGGGTGGGGTCCACCTCCCCGACGGTCGACGACCTGCGGACCGCGGCCGCGGCGCTGGGTCGAGCGG
>JBAUWD010000233.1:0-2344 GCA_049583575.1 Nocardioides sp. | reverse complement strand
GTGTACGGCGCGCCGTTCACCGTCGCGAGGCGGCCGTGGCCGCGCACCCGGCGGCTGGTGGCCGAAACCTCCGCGGCGCTGCACGCGCGGATGCTCGACGACCTCGAGGCGGGCCTCGCGCTCACCGGGCAGTCCCTGCCAGGACCGATCCCGGCGGACTCCGCCGAGAAGCTGACATGACGACGCCCCCGAGCCCCGGCGCGACGGGTCCGGTGCCGGTGCTGGCCGTGGTGGGCCGTCCCAACGTCGGCAAGTCCACGCTGGTCAACCGCATCCTGGGCCGCCGTGAGGCGGTCGTCGAGGACGTGCCCGGCGTGACCCGCGACCGGGTGTCCTACGACGCCACCTGGGCCGGCCGCGCCTTCACCGTCGTCGACACCGGTGGCTGGGACCCCGACGCCCGCGGCCTGGCCGAGCGGATCAAGGCCCAGGCCGAGATCGCGGTCGCGCTGGCCGACGCGGTGCTGTTCGTGGTCGACGCGACGGTCGGCATCACCGACGCCGACGAGTCCGTCGTCCGGGTCCTGCGCGCGTCCCGGAAGCCGGTGGTCCTGGCCGCCAACAAGGTCGACGACCAGCGTGCCGAGGCCGAGACGTACGGTCTGTGGAACCTCGGGCTGGGGGAGCCGTACCCGGTCTCGGCGCTGCACGGCCGCGGCTCGGGCGACCCGCTCGACGCGATCATCGCCGTCCTGCCCGAGCCGCCGGCCGAGTCCTTCGACGAGGACGCCGGCCCCCGGCGGGTCGCCATCGTGGGCCGCCCCAACGTCGGCAAGTCGTCTCTGCTCAACCGGCTGGCCGGCAGCGAGCGCGTCGTGGTCGACGCCGTCGCGGGGACGACGGTCGACCCGGTCGACGAGCTGGTGACGCTCGACGGCCGCGAGTGGCGGCTGATCGACACCGCCGGCATCCGCAAGCGGGTGAAGGAGGCCTCGGGCAAGGAGTTCTACGCCTCGCTGCGCACCTCGACCGCGATCGACCGGGCCGAGGTCGCCGTCCTCGTGCTCGACGCGGAGCAGCCGATCGCCGAGCAGGACGTCCGGATCCTGCAGACGGTCCGCGAGGCCGGCCGGGCGCTCGTGATCGCCTTCAACAAGTGGGACCTCGTCGACGAGGACCGCCGCCACTACCTCGAGCGCGAGGTCGAGCGCGACCTCGTCCAGGTGCGATGGGCGCCGCGGATCAACATCACCGCCCGCACCGGCTGGCACGTCGACCGACTCGTGCCCGCACTCGACAGGGCCCTCGAGGGCTGGGAGACCCGGGTGACCACCGGCGCACTCAACGCGTTCCTCGGCCGACTGGTCGCCGAGCACCCGCATCCCGTGCGCAGCGGCAAGCAGCCCAAGATCATGTTCGGCACCCAGTCGTCGGTGGCCCCGCCGACGTTCGTGCTCTTCACCTCCGGCAAGCTGGACGCCGGCTACGAGCGCTACCTCGAGCGCCGCCTGCGCGAGGAGTTCGGCTTCGTCGGGACGCCCATCGTGCTCACCCAGCGGGTGCGCGAGAAGCGCAGGCGCTGAGCCGGGTCGGGCGTGAGACCATGCCTGGCATGGTCACCCTCCACCAGGTCGTCGGCTTCGGGCTGGTCGCCCTCGTCCTGATCGCGATCCCGGGACCGAGCGTGGTGTTCACCGTCGGGCGCGCCCTCGCCTACGGGCGCGCGGTGGCGCTCACCACGGTGGTGGGCAACTCCCTCGGGCTGCTGCTCGCCCTGGTGCTGGTGTCCGTCGGCCTGGGCGACCTGGTGGCGACGTCGGACACCGCGTTCGAGGCGCTCAAGCTCGGTGGCGCGGCGTACCTCGTCTGGCTCGGCGTCCAGGCGGTCCGGAACCGGCACGGCATCGAGGTGACCTCCGACGACGCCGGGCCGGCCGTGCGCGGCACCCTCGCCCTGCGCCAGGGGTTCGTCGTCGGCTTCTCCAACCCCAAGGCCTACGTCATCTTCGCAGCCGTGCTGCCGCAGTTCGTCGACCGGGGCCGCGGCAGCGGGAGCCTGCAGATGCTGCTGCTCGGCCTGGTCGCGTTCGTGATCGGGCTGTGCTCCGACAGCGTGTGGGCGCTGCTGGCCAGCCAGCTGCGCCGCTGGTTCAACGCCTCCCCGTCGCGGGGCCGGGCCCTCGGCACCGTGGGCGGCATGTCGATGATCGGGCTGGGTCTGGCCGTCGCCGTCAGCGGGAGACCCGACGCATGAGACCCGACGCATGAGACCGCGTGGAGTCGTGCTCGGCGTCGCCGCGGTGCTGGTCGTGAGCGTCGCTTCGTACGGCGTGCAGGCCTCGGCGCGCGAGTCCCGCGAGGGAGCCGCCGGCCGTGGCGCCGCACCACCGGCGCGTACTACGGC
>JBAUWD010000232.1:0-8708 GCA_049583575.1 Nocardioides sp. | reverse complement strand
CCGCGGACGTGGTCTCGACGAGCTCGACCGACGAGGGCGGCGCGGCTGCCGACGAGGCGACCGGCGACGGCGGGTTCGGCCCCGACTCCGCAGCCCCGCTCGGTGACGGCTCGGCTCCCGAGGGCTTCGAGATCAAGGGCAACAAGAACTCCATGAAGTTCCACGCCCCGAGCAGCCCGTGGTACGGCCGCACCAACGCCGAGGTCTGGTTCCGCACGGCCGAGGCCGCCGCGGCCGCCGGCTTCGCCAACGCCGAGAGCAGCGACGGCGAGACCGTCGAGGCCTGACCGACCTCCCGCCGTACGGCGCGCGCTCGTCCGCGCGTGGGGCGGCGGACCCCCGACAACCCTGAGAGGCAGGAACGCGATGCCCAACTTCTCCGCATCGGACGTCAAGAGGCTCCGGGACATGACCGGCGCCGGGATGATGGACGCCAAGAAGGCGCTGGACGAGGCCGACGGTGACTTCGCCGCCGCGACCGACATCCTGCGCACCAGGGGCGCCGCGAAGGCCCAGCAGCGAGGGGCCGAGCGCACGGCGACAGCCGGTCTCGTCGCCCACTCGGCAGGCGTGCTGGTCGAGCTCAAGTGCGAGACCGACTTCGTGGCCAAGGGCGAGGACTTCATCGCAGCCGCGCAGCGGATCGCCGACGCCGCCTCGGAGGCCAAGCCCGCCGACGTCGAGGCGCTCAAGGCGGTGCCCGTGGGCGACGAGACGGTCGGCGAGATCGTGGAGGGCCTGGCGATCTCGATCGGCGAGAAGATCGAGCTGGGTCAGTACGTCCACTTCGACGGCCCCGTGGTGGCCTACCTGCACAAGCGCGCGGCCGACCTGCCGCCGGCGATCGGCGTCCTCGTCGAGTACGACGGCGACGCCGACGCCGCTCGCGGTGCCGCCAAGCAGGTCGCGGCGATGCGCCCGCAGTACCTCACCCGCGACGACGTGCCGGCCGACGTCGTGGAGCACGAGCGCCAGATCGCCGAGGCGACCTCGCGCGAGGAGGGCAAGCCCGAGCAGGCGATCGCCAAGATCACCGAGGGCCGCCTCAACGGCTTCTTCAAGGACGTCGTCCTCCTCGAGCAGCCGTCGGTGACCGAGAGCAAGAAGTCGGTCAAGGCGGTCCTCGACGAGTCCGGCACGACGCTGCGGCGGTTCGCCCGCTTCGAGGTCGGAGCCTGAGCCACCCGGCGTCGCGGCGACCCGGCACGAACAAGTAGGGTGCCGCCGAGTGGTCCCGACGTCGTTCGACCGGCGACGCCGGACCACCTGGACGTAACGGGGAGGCCGGCTGCGATGAGGCGTACTCGTGATCCGCAGCCGGCCGCCCCGTGTCTCCCGGCCTGTACGACGACCGCATGCCGCGGCTCCGTCGGGCCCGACCGGCGATCTCGAGGAGCTGCCCCGTGACCTACCACCGCGTCCTGCTCAAGCTGTCGGGTGAGGTGTTCGGCGGCGGGAAGATCGGTCTCGACCCCGACGTCGTGCACCGGATCGCGAGCGAGATCGCAGAGGTGGCGCGTCAGGGGGTCGGCATCTCCGTGGTGGTCGGCGGCGGCAACTTCTTCCGCGGCGCCCAGCTGCAGCAGCGGGGCATGGACCGCACCCGTGCCGACTACATGGGGATGCTCGGCACGGTCATGAACTGCCTGGCCCTCCAGGACTTCCTCGAGAAGGAGGGCATCGAGACCCGCGTCCAGACCGCGATCGCGATGGGCCAGGTCGCCGAGCCCTACATCCCGCGACGCGCGATCCGCCACCTCGAGAAGGGCCGGGTCGTGATCTTCGGCGCCGGCGCCGGCATGCCGTTCTTCTCGACCGACACCGTTGCCGCCCAGCGGGCGCTGGAGACCCACTGCGAGGTGGTGCTGTACGCCAAGCAGGGCGTGGACGGCGTCTACACGGCCGACCCGAAGCTCGACCCGACCGCCACCAAGTACGACGACCTCACGTTCGGCGAAGCCCTCCAGCGAGGTCTCGATGTCATCGACGCCACGGCGTTCGCCCTGTGCATGGAGAACAAGCTGCCGATGATCGTGTTCGGCATGGAGGAACAGGGCAACATCCTGCGGATCGTGCAGGGTGAGAGGATTGGCACGCTCGTCACCGCCGACTGACGACGACCCGACGCCACGACCTCGACCCCGCGAGCGGCCGAGGACCCGAGACCACCGCAGCAGCTCGACCACCAGGAAGGAGACGGCCGTGATCAACGACATCCTCAACGAGGCCGACGCCAAGATGGACAAGTCTGTCGAGGCGACCCGCGAGGAGTTCGCGGCCATCCGCGCCGGGCGCGCCAACCCGTCGATGTTCAGCAAGATCATGGTCGACTACTACGGCACGCCGACTCCGCTGCAGAGCCTGGCCTCGTTCACGTCCCAGGAGGCGCGGATCATCCTGGTCTCGCCGTACGACGTCAGTGCGATGGGCAACGTCGAGCGGGCGATCCGCGACTCCGACCTGGGCGTCAACCCGGCCAACGACGGCAAGGTGCTGCGGTGCGTCTTCCCCGAGCTCACCGAGGAGCGACGCAAGGAGTACATCAAGCTCGCCAAGGCGAAGGCCGAGGACGGCAGGGTGGCCGTGCGCAACCTGCGGCGTCACGCGAAGCAGGAGCTGGAGAAGCTGGACAAGGACGGCGAGGCCGGCAAGGACGACGTGACCGGCGCCGAGAAGCGGCTCGACTCGATGACCAAGAAGCACACCGACGCCATCGACGAGCTGCTCAAGCACAAGGAGTCCGAGCTGCTCGAGGTCTGATCCCTCGACCTTCCGGCCCACCATGACCACCTCGACCCACGTGCCCGCGGAGGACCACGGGCGCGCCGGTCGCAACGTGCCGGTCTCGATCGCCAGCGCGGTCGTCCTGATCGCGCTGATCCTGGTGACCCTGCTCACCTGGAAGACGCTGTTCATGGTCGTCGTCGCCGCCGCGGTGTCGGTCGCGGTCTGGGAGCTCCACCGTGGCTTCGCGGCCAAGGACATCGACCTGCCCGAGCAGCCGCTGACCGCCGGCGGCGTGATCATGGTCGTGGTCGCCTACTTCTACGGCGCCCCGGCACTCGTGACCGCGACGGCGGTGACCGCCCTGGTCACGATGCTGTGGCTGCTGCACCGGGGCGTGCCGGGCTACGTGCAGAACGCCACGGCCTCGGTCTTCACGCTCGTCTACGTCCCGTTCCTCGGCTCCTTCGTCGCGCTGATGCTGCGCGAGGGAGGCGCGACCGGGTTCGATCGGTACGACGCGGGCGTCAAGGGGATCCTCACGTTCATCGCGGTCACCGCCGCCTCCGACATCGGCGGCTTCGTAGCCGGCGTGCTGTTCGGTCGTCACCAGATGGCACCGGTGATCTCTCCGAAGAAGTCCTGGGAGGGCTTCGCCGGCTCGACGGTCTTCTGCATCGCGGTCGGCGTGGCCATGATCGTGTGGGTGCTCGACGCCGACTGGTGGATCGGGGTCTGCCTCGGCCTCATCGCGGTGGTGATGGCCACGCTGGGCGACCTGTGCGAGTCGGTCATCAAGCGTGACCTGGGCATCAAGGACATGAGCCACGTGATCCCAGGACACGGCGGCCTCATGGACCGGCTCGACTCGCTGCTGGCGACCATCGCCCCGATCTGGCTGCTGCTGCACTACCTGGTGTTTTGACCGTCTACCTGGTCCGGCACGGCCGGCCGCAGATCGACCGGGCCCGTCCGGCCCACGAGTGGTCGCTCGACCCGGCGTACGACGACGACGTGCGGGCGCTGCGACACCGACTCCCGGAGACGGCGTCGTGGTACTCCTCGCCCGAGCCCAAGGCCTTCATGACCGCCCGGCTGCTCACCGAGGAGCCGATCGAGGTCGTTCCCGACCTGCGCGAGCACGAGCGCCACACCACCGACTGGATCGACGACTTCGAGCAGGTCGTACGGCGCGCGTTCGCCCAGCCCGCGCTGTCGGCCCACGACGGGTGGGAGCCGCTCTCCGGCTGCCGCGACCGGGTCACCCGCGCCGCCACCGGCATCCTGGCGACCCACCGCGGCGCGGACGTGGTCCTGGTGGGGCACGGCACGGCGTGGACGTGCCTGGTCTCGGCCCTGCGCGGCACGCCGCCCGACCTCGACCTGTGGGCTGCGATGTCCATGCCGGACCTCGTGGTCTGCGACGACGCCCTGCCCGGCCGCTGACCGCCCGGGCGGCTGACTCTGGGAGGCAGCCGGCCCTCGTCAATGCCGGGAGGGCTGGGACACAGGTGACATGCTGAGCCCATGACCGACCACGGGGCGCGTGCGTCCGACGACGCGACCGCGGCCGAGCCGTGGGCCGAGCCGGGGGCCGGGTCCTCTGTCGAGCCGTCTGTCGGGCCGCCGATCGAGGCTCCGGCACCGGTTGCGGCCGACGACGCGGAACCCAGCTGGTGGCACCGGTCGCACCCGACCTTCGCGGGACTGATGGGCTTCTTCTCCGGCGTCGCCTACGTGATCGTGGTGCCCGGGGTGTACGCCGCGCTGCTGGGGCTGCTGGTGAGCGAGTCCACCGCGACGGAGCTGTTCCCGCTCGTGCTGATCGCGCTCGTGGTGCCGCTGGCGATGCTCGTGCACCACAAGACGCGGCGGTTCGCGAGGTACATGTTCCTCGGGATCGTCAGCACCGTCGTGGTGGTCGCGGTCACCGCGGCCCTCGTCATCTGGGTCATGGTCAAGCTCGGCCAGTGATCGCTCGACAGTTCTCAGCACCTTCACAGCCGCCACCCTGAACGCCGCGCCGTCGCCACGCCGTACCTCTCCTCGTACCGATCACGAGGAGAAGACCCATGAGAACCCCCGTCCTGATGGCCGTCGCCGCCACCCCGCTCGTGCTGCTGAGCGCCTGCGGCAGCAGCAGCTCGACCGCCACCTCCCCCTCCCAGGGCGCGACCCCGCCCGGCTCGGCGTCCGGGAGCGGACTGCATGTCGCCTCCACGTCGTTGGGCAAGGTGCTCGTCGACGCGTCGGGCCGGACCGTGTACATGTTCACCGCCGACAGTCCGGGGCACTCGACGTGTGACGCCGCGTGCCTGCAGTTCTGGCCGGCGGTGGCTCCGGGGCAAGCATCGTCGACGGTGACCGCGAAGGTGGCCAGCACCGCAACCGCCACCGGCTCGGCCGTCGCGACAGTTGCCGGCCGGCCCGTGTACACGTTCATCCAGGACCAGCAGCCGGGCGACGTCACGGGCGAGGGCCTCTCGAGGTTCGGTGGCGTCTGGTACGCCGTGTCGCCCTCCGGCAGCCCGGTCAAGAGCGCAGCCGGCCAGGCATCGAGCTCGACACCGCCCGCCGGCCACGGCTACTGAGATTCGTGGTCGCGCCGACGCGGATGGGACACTGGCGGGGTCATGAGCGAGCCGACCCCCCGCGCCCTGCCGTTGGTGATGGCGGAGCCCCGCGGCCGGGCCAAGCCGCCGCGGCACCTCGCCGACCTGTCGCTCGCCGAGCGTACGGCGCTCGCGGCCGACCTCGGGCTGCCGCCCTTCCGCGCCAAGCAGCTCTCGACCCACTACTTCGACCGGCTCGTCGACGACCCGGCCGAGATGACCGACCTGCCCGCGGCCCAGCGCGACGAGCTCGTGGCGTCGCTGCTGCCCACGCTGCTCCATCCGGTGCGCACCCTCGAGGCCGATCGCGGCACCACGCGCAAGACGCTGTGGAGGCTGTTCGACGGGGCGCTGGTCGAGTCGGTCCTGATGCGCTACCCCGATCGGGTCACGATGTGCGTGTCGTCGCAGGCCGGCTGCGGGATGGCCTGCCCGTTCTGTGCGACCGGGCAGGGTGGGCTGCAGCGCAACATGTCCACGGCGGAGATCGTCGAGCAGGTCGTCGCCGGGGCGCGGTCGCTGGCGCGCGGTGAGGTGCCGGGGGTCTCGACAGGCTCGACCCACGGCGAGCGGGGCTCGACCCACGGCGAGCGGGGCTCGATCGGCGGCAGAGGCAGCCGGGTGTCCAACGTGGTGTTCATGGGGATGGGCGAGCCGCTGGCCAACTACCGGGCCGTGATCGGCGCCGTACGCCGTCTGACCGAGCCGGCGCCGGGCGGTCTCGGCATGAGCGCTCGGGGCGTGACGGTCTCGACCGTGGGCCTCGTCCCACGGATCCACCAGCTCGCGCAGGAGGGCATCCCGGTCACCCTGGCGCTGTCGCTGCACGCGCCGGACGACGAGCTGCGCAACGAGCTCGTCCCGGTCAACGCCCGCTTCTCGGTCGCGGAGACCGTCGACGCGGCGTGGGGCTACGCGCGGGTCACCAGGCGCCGCGTCTCGATCGAGTACGCCATGATGCGCGGCATCAACGACCAGGCCTGGCGCGCCGACCTCCTCGCCGACCTGCTGCGGGCCCGTGGCGACTGGGGCTGGGTGCATGTGAACCTGATCCCGCTCAACCCGACGCCCGGCTCGCGGTGGACGGCGTCCGACCCCGCGGACGAGCGCGAGTTCGTACGGCGCCTCGAGGCGCACGGCATCCCCACCACCGTCCGCGACACCCGGGGCCGCGAGATCGACGGGGCCTGCGGTCAGCTGGCGGCCACCGAGGCCTGAGTGCGGCCGCTGCTCAGGAGCACATGAGCTCCGCGGCCTCGTCGACGGTGTCGACCAGGTGGACGTGTGGCTCCATGAGCCGCCCGCGGGCCAGTGAGCGCAGCAGCGGCCAGGCGGGGAAGTCGGTGGTCCAGTAGCTGCGGCCGACGAGCACCATCGTGGCCACGGACCCGTTCACGGCGTAGTAGTTCTCGCAGGCGTCCTGGAATATCTCCTGGACGGTGCCGGCCGCACCCGGCAGGAAGACGATGCCCGCGTCGCAGATCTGCAGGAGGATCGCCTCGCGAGTGGCGTTGCGGAAGTACTTAGCGATCGCGGTCGCGAAGACGTTGGGCGGCTCGTGACCGTAGAACCAGGTCGGGATGCCGAGCGTCGGGGACTCGTCCGGCCGCGGGTCGATCGAGGCGACCGACCGGGCCGCAGCCACCCAGGCGTCGACGGACGGGTCGACCGACGGCACGCCGGCGAGCCGCTCGAGGGCATCGGTCAGCGCGGCGGCCGGGGCGTGTGCGAGCCGACCGCCGAGGTTGGCCGCCTCCATCGCACCGGGACCGCCTCCGGTCGCCACCACGTAGGAGCGGCCGAGCAGTGCACCGAGGCGAGCCGCGTCGGCGTACGGCGTTCCCCCGCGGGGGAGGCCGTGGTCGCCCATCACCCCGACGAGGTGGCGTCCGGACAGCCAGCCGGTCAGCGCCTCGTCGAGGGCATGGTCGTGCAGCGCCTGGACCAGCGAGTCGTGCGGCGACGGCGGCCGACGGGACCAGGCGTAGACGCGTGCGTCGAGCGAGTCCGGGTAGCTGGGCGCGTCGTACAGCTCCGCGGCCGAGTAGAGCGACGTGCGGTAGGGGTCGACGGGCGCGTCGCCGGTCTCCACGGCGGGAGCCTCGGACATGGAACCGACCCGGATCGACCGCCCCCGCACGTTGCGCACGTGCCGACTCTAGGCCGCTCGCGCACACCCCCTCGCTCCGCTCGCCCGTGTGCCGACGCTCCTCAACCTGCCCGCCCGGTCCTCGCCCTCGCAGGCTCGGCCGAGGGGCGGTCAGAACGCGTGGGCCATCAGCTCGCCGAAGAGCTCCTGCTCATCGACGCGCAGGCCCTTCGCCCTGAACCAGCCGCAGATGTTCGCGCAGTCGCGCAGCAGGAAGTCCAGGCCCTGCGGGTTGCCCACGAGGTCGACGACCTGGGGCAGGTCGATGATCACCAGCCGCTCGCCCGCGGCGAGGATGTTGTACGCCGACAGGTCACCGTGGACGAGACCCGCCTGCACCATGGTGGCCAAGACCTCGCGCAGCTGGTCGAAGTACGACGCCAGCAGGTCGGCCTGCGGCCGGGTCTGCGACAGGCGTGGTGCCGTCTCGCCGTCGACCGTGATCCACTCCATCAGGATCTCGGTGCCGTCGATCTGCACCGGGTAGGGGACGGGCAGGCCGAGCCGCCACAGCCGCACCAGCGCGCCCCACTCCGAGATCGCCCACTCGCCGGCGGCGACCTCGCGGCCGAACGTGCTCTTGCGCTTCAGGGCCCGCACGTCGCGGGACCGCCGCATGGAGCGGCCCTCCGTGTAGGACGCGGAGCGGTGGAAGCTGCGGTGCTCGGGGGCCCGGTAGCGCTTGGCCGCCATCACCACGCCGCCCCCCTCGGCGAGCGGATCGGCCCGCTCCAGCAGGAAGACGTCGGCCTCCTTGCCGGTCTTCAGGATGCCGAGGTCGGTGTCGACGGCGCCCTGCGACGTGACGAGCCAGTCGGGATGTGGCTCGGGTCCGCGCATGAGGGGTTCGACCGAGAGCCAGGTGGACCAGCGCTGGCCGTCCGGGAGGTCGTCGTCGGCGAAGTAGGGGGTGAAGTCGAAGACGAACTCGGGGTCGAGCCCGCTCAGCGGGTCGACGTGGGTGTAGCTGTCGGTGAGGAAGGCGTCGAGCGCATCAGCGCGCTGCGAGGCGTGGAAGTGCTCCGAGGACATCGGTGGTGGTGCTCCAGTCGTGAGAGGGACGGTCTGCGGACAGGCCGAGGACAGCGATGGTCATGTCACGTCTCCTCTCAGCGGGCACCGGCCGGGCACCGGGCCGTCCGAGTGTGTCAGGCCCCCCGGGACGTCGCAACGCAATTAGCGGCTACGTTGCACGGGTGCTCATCCGCTGCGCGGCCGTGCTG
>JBAUWD010000231.1:0-3008 GCA_049583575.1 Nocardioides sp. | reverse complement strand
CGCCGGCGTCGGACACGGGCCGGCCACCGGGCAGCAGGTTGGGCAGGCAGCCGGTCTCGACGGCTCCCCGGTCACCGGCTCGACGCGGCACCCACGCCAGCTTGGCGCCGGACGTGTGTGCGAGACGGGCGACGGCGGTGAGCGCGCCCGGCACGGTCGCCATCCGCTCGCCCACGAGGATCACGCCGGTGCTGTCGAGCTCGACGTCGCTGTTGTGGGCCAGGCCCTCGACCACCTCGGTCTCGTTGCCCGGTCGCGCGGCGAGGAGCGTGCCGCCGAGCTTGTGGAGACCGTTGGTGGCGTACGGCGCCACGGACCAGATGCGCGTGCGGTGCTTGCGGTGGGCCTTGCGGAGACGCAGGAAGATCGCGCCGGCCTCCTCCTCGGGCTCCAGCCCGACCAGGACGACGGAGCCGGCGGTCTCGAGGTCGGCGTACGTCGCGCCCTGGCGGAGCACGACCTCCGAGGCGAGGAACTCCGCCTCCTCGGCCGCGTGGGGACGGGAGCGGAAGTCGATGTCGTGGGTGCCCAGCGCCACCCGCGCGAAGGTGCTGTAGGCGAAGGCGTCCTCGGACGTCAGCCGCCCGCCGGTGAGCACGCCGCTGGCACCGGCGTCGGCCAGACCGCGGGCGGCGACGGCGAACGCCTCGGTCCACGACGCCGGGCGCAGCTCGCCGTCCTCACGGATCCGGGGATAGCCGAGGCGGTCGTCGAGGTGGGCGTAGGTGAACGCGAAGCGGTCCTTGTCGGTGATCCACTCCTCGTTGACCTCGGGGTCGTTGCCGGCCAGCCGTCGCAGCACGGTGCCGCGCCGGTGGTCGACGCGGATCGCGGAGCCGCAGGCGTCGTGCTCGGCGATCGACGGGCTCGAGACGAGGTCGAACGGGCGGGCGCGGAAGCGGTAGTCGGCGCTGGTCAGCGCGCCCACCGGGCAGATCTGGATGGTGTTGCCCGAGAAGTAGGACTCGAAGGGCTCCTTCTCGTAGATGCCCACCTGCTGCAGGGCACCACGCTCGATGAGAGTGATGAAGGGGTCGCCGGCCACCTGCTCGGAGAAGCGGGTGCACCGCGCACACAGGACGCAGCGCTCGCGGTCGAGGAGCACCTGCGCGGAGATGTTGATCGGCTTCGGGAAGGTTCGCTTCACACCGCCGCTGGCGGCGAAGCGCGACTCGCCACGGCCGTTGCTCATCGCCTGGTTCTGCAGAGGGCACTCGCCGCCCTTGTCGCAGACGGGGCAGTCGAGAGGGTGGTTGATCAGGAGGAACTCGATCATTCCCTCCTGGGCCTTCGCCGCGACCTCGCTGGTGGCCTGGGTGTTGACCACCATGCCCTCGGCCACCGCGATCGTGCAGGAGGCCTGGGGCTTGGGGAACGGGCGTCCGTTGCCGGCGTCCGGGATGTCGACCATGCACTGGCGGCAGGCGCCGACCGGGTCGAGCAGCGGGTGGTCGCAGAACCGCGGGATCTGTACGCCGACCTGCTCGGCGGCGCGGATCACCAGGGTGTTCCTGGGCACGCTCACCTGGACGCCGTCGATGGTCAGCGTCACCAGATCCGTCTTCTCGACCTCGTGTGCGGTCATCCGTTGGCCCCCTCGGCGGCGAACAGGGTGGCGGCGATCGGGTCGAACGGGCACCCGCCCTGGCTGAGGTGCGCGAGGTACTCGTCGCGGAAGTACTGGATGGAGCTGGAGATCGGGCTGGTGGCGCCGTCACCGAGGGCGCAGAAGGCGCGGCCCAGGATGTTGTCGCACTGGTCGAGCAGGAGGTCGAGATCGGCCTCGGTCCCGATGCCCTTCTCGAGGTTGGTCAGGGTCTGCACCAGCCACCAGGTGCCCTCGCGACACGGGGTGCACTTGCCGCAGGACTCGTGCTTGTAGAACTCGGTCCATCGCAGGACCGCGCGCACCACACACGTGGTGTCGTCGAAGAGCTGGAGTGCGCGCGTGCCGAGCATCGACCCGGCCCCACCCACGGCCTCGAAGTCGAGTGGGATGTCGAGATGCTCGTCGGTCAGGATCGGAGTGGACGATCCGCCGGGGGTCCAGAACTTGAGCTCGTGACCGTTGCGCATCCCGCCGGCGAGGTCGATCAGCGTGCGCAGCGTGATGCCGAGCGGCGCTTCGTACTGGCCGGGGTTGGCGACGTGACCGGAGAGGCTGAAGATCCCGAAGCCCTTGGACTTCTCGGTGCCCATCGAGGCGAACCACTCGGCGCCGTTCGCGATGATGCTGGGCACCGATGCGATCGACTCGACGTTGTTGACGACCGTCGGGCTCGCGTAGAGACCGGCCACCGCCGGGAACGGCGGTCGCAGGCGCGGCTGGCCGCGCAGGCCCTCGAGCGAGTCGAGCAGCGCCGTCTCCTCGCCACAGATGTAGGCGCCGGCGCCCGCGTGGACGACCAGGTCGAGGTCGTAGCCGGCGCCGTGGATGTCCTTGCCGAGGTGACCGGCCGCGTAGGCCTCGCGCACGGCGCGCTGCAGACGGCGTACGACGTGGAGCACCTCGCCGCGGACGTAGATGAACGCGGTGTTGGCCCGGATCGCGTAGCTGCTGATGATCACACCCTCGACCAGCGTGTGGGGGCTCGCCATCATCAGCGGGATGTCCTTGCAGGTGCCCGGCTCGGACTCGTCGGCGTTGACCACGAGGTACTTGGGCCGCGGGTTGTCCTGCGGGATGAAGCTCCACTTCATGCCGGTCGGGAAGCCCGCACCGCCACGACCCCGGAGGCCGGAGTCCTTGACGGTCGTGATGACGTCGTCCGGGGACATGCCGAGCGCCCGGTCGAGTGCGGCGTAGCCGCCGCGCGCCTGGTAGGAGGCGAGCGTCCAGGAGCGCTCCTGGTCCCAGTTGTCGGTGAGGACGGGGGTGAGGGTGTCCACGGTCACCGGCCCTCTTCGTGCGCGGTCTCGGCCCGGCTCGCGCCGGGTGCGGTCCAGCCCTGCTCGCGGGCGATCGCGAGCCCGACCAAGGAGGCCGGCCCGGCCGAGGGGCCCTCGTC
>JBAUWD010000230.1:0-1664 GCA_049583575.1 Nocardioides sp. | reverse complement strand
GGCCTACACCGAGCAGCTCGCCAAGTACGGCGACCGCGTCACCTTCGCCCCCGCCGACGAGACGGGCCTGCTCGACCTGCCGACCATCCTCGGTGGACCGACTCCCGACGAGCTCGTGTACTGCTGCGGGCCCGAACCGCTGCTCGCCGCGGTCGAGGCGTTGTGCGCGGCCTCATGGCCGACCGGCGCCCTGCACCTCGAACGCTTCGCGGCCAGGGCCGCCGAGGCGCCGGCAGGCGGCGAGCGAGCCTTTGAGCTCGTCCTCGCCGGTTCCGGGGTGACCCTGCAGGTCCCACCCGACAGGTCGATCTTCGAGGTGGTCCAGGACGCCGGGATCAGCGTGCTCGGATCGTGTCACGAAGGGATCTGCGGCACCTGCGAGCAGGCGGTGCTCGAGGGCGAGGTCGACCATCGCGACTCGGTGCTCAACGAGTCGGAGCGGGCGGCCAACGACGCGATGATGGTCTGCGTCTCTCGCTGCTTCTCCGACCGCCTCGTGCTCGACCTGTGATGGGGAGGATCGGATGAACCTGGGACGCCGACCTGATGCGGTTCCGGCCGTGCCGACCGACTGTTGGTACGCCCTGGCTGCGTCGCCCGAGGTCGACCGCCACCTCCTCGCGGTGCGAGCCCTGGACCGACCGGTCGTGATGTTCCGCACCGGGGCGGGCGAGGCCGTCGCTCTCGAAGACCGTTGCGCGCACCGCGCGTATCCGCTCTCGGCCGGCGCCCTGGACGGCGACGCGGTCCGGTGCGGTCTGTGCGGGTTCGTCTACGACTCCGGTGGGCAGTGCGTCTCGGTCCCGTCGCAGCCGCGGGTCCCGTTCGGCGCCCACGTCGCGAGCCACCCGGTCCTCGAGCGTGACGGTCTGGTGTGGGTCTGGCTCGGCGAGCCTGGCCGGGCGCGGTTGCACCGGGTACCTGAGCTGCCCTGGCTGACCGGTGACGGGTGGGCGAGCGTGGGTGGCACGACGACGATCGAGGCGGGCTTCCTGCTGCTTCACGAGAACTTCGCGGACGTCACGCAGGTGCCCTTCGTGGCTCCCGAGATCGCTCCCGCCGTCCTGGGGCAGGCGCCACCGCCCTTGGAGGTGGTGGTCACCGAGACCACGGTCGAGCTAGGTCGTGCTTTCGCCGCCTCGCCGCTGCCCGAGTGGCAGGCGGAGATGCTGGGGATCGACTCGGGGGAGGGCGAGACGGTCCAGCGTGGCTACTTCCTATCACCGGCGGTGTGGGTCGACCACTGGGATGTCGAGCACGAGAAGGGGACCGCTCGCCTGCGGTTCACCCAGCTCGTTACGCCGATCGACGACCGACGCAGTCGGCTGCACTGGCGCGTCAGCCGCGACTTCGCAGTCGACGACCGTGCGGCCGACCATCGCATGCGTGCCATGTTCGGCGACTACTACCGCCGTGTACAGAGCGCCATGGAGACGGCCCAGGAGGTGCTCGACACCGACGGCCCCGGTCCCGAGGTGAACGTCGCGGCCGACGTCGCGGCTCTCAGGGTGCGCGAGATCGTGCGCGCCATGCTCGCGGAGGAGGGCCTGACCCCGGGCCGCGACCACGCCGGTGGCTGAATCTGGCCGACCACCCGACCCGGATCCCTCACACACCCAGGAGAAGACCGTGCCCGAGCTGAAGGGCTTCGCGCCGCCGTACAC
>JBAUWD010000229.1:0-2143 GCA_049583575.1 Nocardioides sp. | reverse complement strand
GCTCCGGCGTGCCCCGGCGCAGGCGCTCGCGCGGCTGCACACGCTCGCCGCGTCCTCGTCCCTGCCGGACCAGGAGCGCGGTCGACCACGCGGCGCCGCCGCGACGTACCGGCTGCGAGAAGCGCTCGGGATCCTCGACCAGGGCCGTCCCGGATTGCTGGCCGCCGCCGTCCTGCACGCCGAGCTCGCGTGCGGTGCGCCGTTCGCCTCGGCGAACGGCCTCGTGGCCCGTGCCGCGGAGCGGCTCGTGCTGGTCGGCAGCGGAGTCGACGCGAAGTCGCTCGTCGTACCGGAGGCCGGACACCTCGCGCTGCGACCGGCGTACGAGTCGAACCTGCGGGCGTACGACGCGGGCGGTCGCGCCGGCCTGCAGGCCTGGCTGCTCTACTGCGCCGAGGCCTACGCAGCCGGGGCGGAGGCGAGCCCGCTGCGGGGGTAGGCGCCCGGGTCGCGAGACGGATCAGTTCGGGCTCGGGTTTCGAGACGGCTCGGTGTGCCGCCCGCTTCGCGCGCGTCCCACCCGAGCCTGCTCGACCTCCTCGCCCCACGCCCGGCCGTCGCTCCGGTCCGGCCGGGCTGGGCTCGGACGTGCGAGCGGCACCCGATGACTCGGGTGCCGCCGCTGACACGCGAAACCTGGCTACCAGGCGTGCTGCTCTCAGTCGCCGCCCCGGGCGTTTCCCGATGACGAGCTCCCTCATGAAGGGTGGATCGCCGCGTGGGTACCTGGTTCACGTGCTGGTCTTGAGTTGTTGCCTGCGACATGTCTACGCCGGTCGCGGGGCCGCCACAAGACCTTGACTTTCACCGCTGAGGGTGGGCGCGCGTGTCGCGACCGCGGGTCACCGAGCCGCGGTGAAAGCGCCTCAGGCGCTCGAGCATCCGACCTCCCTGACCCGCGCGACGAGGCACCCGCGAGTGCGTCCTCGTCGCCCATCGGTGGTCGGCCACCGGCCGGACGGTCGTCCCTCAAGCGCCGAGGCGCCGGCGGCGGTTGAGCCAGATCGCGCCCCCGACGGTGAGCGCCGTACCGACCGTGAGAGCGGCCAGCGTGGGCTTCACCGGGATGCGGCTACGCAGCGTGACCGGCCGGGTGAACTGCAGCACCGGCCAGCCCCTGCTCGCGGCGAGCTTGCGCAGCTCGCGGTCGGGGTTGACGGCGTGCGGGTGGCCGACCACCTCGAGCATCGGTGCGTCGGTGATCGAGTCGCTGTAGGCGAAGCAGTCCTCGAGGTCGTAGCCGCGCTCGGCCGCCATCGCCTCGATCGCGCGGGCCTTCTCGGCGGCGTAGGCGTAGTAGTCGATCTCGCCGGTGTACTTGCCGTCGACGATGCGCAGCTGGCTGGCGATCACGTGGTCGGCGTTCAGCATCTCGCCGATCGGCTCGACGACCTCCGCGCCGCTGGCGGAGACGACGACCACGTCGCGGCCCGCCGCCTGGTGCTCCTCCATCAGCGAGACGGCCTCGTCGTAGACGATCGGGTCCACGACGTGATGGAGCGTCTCGGCCACGATCTCCTTGACGGTCTCGACGTCCCAGCCCTCGACGAGCTGGGACATGAAGGCCCGGATCTTCTCCATCTGGTCGTGGTCGGCGCCGCCGACGAGGTAGACGAACTGGGCGTACGCCGAGCGCAGCATCGCGCCGCGGGTGATCAGCCCGCCGGCCTGGAAGGGCTTGGAGAACGCCAGGGAGCTCGACTTGGCGATGATCGTCTTGTCGAGGTCGAAGAACGCCGCGGAACGCCGTACCGGCGCGGGACGGCGGTACGGCGACATGTCTTCATGGTAGGTGGCGGTGGCCGGGCAGGCCCGCTGAACGTACACAGCCGGGTCCGGCGCGCCGGCTCTCCACAAGGTGGCCCCCGGCGGGCACGCGGCGCGGGCCGTACCGGGCAGCGTGCACCCATGACGTCGCCTCTCCTCGTGACCGCCGACGAGTCCCTCCTCGACGAGCTGCTGCGGCTCTCCGCCGCAGCCGGCACCACTCCCGACGTGGCCCATGACGTGCCGGCCGCGCTGCGGGCCTGGCTCAAGGCACCCCTGGTGCTGGTCGGCGCGGACCTGGCGGCGCCGCTCGCGGGCGCCGCGCCGGCTCGGCGTGACGCGGTGTTCGTGGTGCTGCTCGCGCCGAGTCCCGACC
>JBAUWD010000228.1:0-1868 GCA_049583575.1 Nocardioides sp. | reverse complement strand
GCCTGGAACAGCGGTGCGGCGACCGCCGACGGCGCCCGCTCGGCAGGGGCTGCGGCCTCCGCCGCCGGCGCGTCGGGACCGGATGACGCCTTCTTGGTGGTGCGCTGGCGCGGCGTGGTCTTCTTCTGCGCCGGCGCGTCCGCACCGCTCTCGGCCGGGGCCGTCTCGGCCGCGGAGGCGGTCTTCTTGGTGGTGCGCTTGCGCGGCGTGGACTTCTTCGCCGGCGCGTCCGCACCGCCCTCGGCCGGGGCCGTCTCGGCCGCGGAGGCGGTCTTCTTGGCGGTGCGCTTGCGCGGGGCCGCCTTCTTCGCCGGCGCCGCCTCGGCGGTCGAACCGGTGTTCTCGGAGGTGGTGGAACCGTCAGCGTGATCGTCGAGCATGTCGCTCCTCGGCCCGGACGCTGCGAGCAGCCCCGGACTGTGTCCGACGCCATCGGCCCGAGTGGACAGGGACGGTGACGCAAAGCCTTCAGTGGCGGCGACCCTCTCCGCGGGTGCGTCACTGTGCCCGGGCTGTCACCGTCCGCGGTCGACGGCCGTCCGGGCGAGTCACTGTCACCGACTCAGCCTGGCCGCGTCGCGGTCGGGTGACGACCTGAACTCAGCGTGCCAGCCCATCTCTGCGGGACCGGCGAGAACGTCGTCGGGTCTCGCACCCCGGCACGCCGCGATGTTCGACCACCTCGAGTATGGCACAGGAGGACGGCGATCCTCGCACTGTCAAGTGGATAACGGGTCGCCGACGGTGCCCGACGCCTCGTCGTACGGACCCTGCGCGACGCGGGTCATGAGCGGTGGCCCCGACACCTCCAGGCCACCGACCTGGCGCAGGCCGGTCAGGACGTCGTCCGGGCGGACGGCGGGCACGGTGTGCCGCAACAGGACGTCCAGCCGCGTGCCGTGGTCGTACGCCGTGACGGCGAGCTGGAGCACCGCGGCGCGCGTGTCGAAGGTGCGCAGGCCCTTCTTGGTCATGCGGTCGACACTCACCGCGGGCGCCGCGAGGAACGACCGGACGGCGGTCTGGACCACGTCCGGCGTGGCTCCGGTGAGATCGACCCGCCACCGGCTCACCTCCAGCCGGTCGGCCAGCGAGCCCGGAGCGGCCTCCACCACGCTGACCACGTCGAGCCCCGTGGGCAACGCCTCGTCGAGGTCGGCGAGGACCGACGTGGGGTCAGCCACCTCGGCCAGCCCGATCTCGAGGTACTCGGCCTCGCTCGCGGCTCCGGTCGGAGCGGCGCCGGCGTAGGAGATGCGTGGGTGCGGGTTGAACCCCGAGGAGTAGGCCATCGGGATGCGGGCACGGACCAGCGCCCGCTCGAAGGCGCGGCTGAAGTCGCGGTGACTGGTGAAGCGCAGGCGCCCCCGCTTGGCGTAGCGGACCCGGAGGCGCTGCACCGGTGGGGCCTGCTGCTCGGGCTGGTCGCGCACCCGGTCAGGCTAGTGGCGACTCCGTGACCGGCGTCAGCCGAGGGACGCGAGGTGCTGACGGGCCATCGGGGACAGGTAGATCGACCGGACGACGTCGCCGTCGAGCCACTCCGTCAGCGCGGCCGCCTCGGCCTCGAGGGCGCGACGCGAGGCGGCCGGCACCTCCTCGGCGAGGACCACGTCGACCTCGCCGTCGTCGCGCTGGCACCAGACCCCGACGATCCGGCCGTCCGACCACGCGGTCGGGCCGCCGTTGCCGTTGCGGTCGAAGACCTTGTCGACGTGTTCGCCGAGGTGGAACCCGCGCTCCTTCCAGCCCATCGTGGTCGGGTCGAGCGCCGGCAGCAGCGCCACCCAGGGCCCGGGGTCGAGCACCGGCTCGACGTCGTCGGGCAGCACCCAACCGGCGGCGCCACCGTCGAGGGAGACCTCGAC
>JBAUWD010000227.1:0-2066 GCA_049583575.1 Nocardioides sp. | reverse complement strand
CGACCAGGTCGCGCAGCCAGTCGGCGGCCCGGTGGTCGAGCGGGCCCGAGAGGGCTCGCGCCGGGCCGGCCCGCGAGCGGCCGATCGCGTGACCGGTCCAGTGCTGGTCGGGATGGCCGGCGCTGAGGGCGAGCAGGTCGACCCACGTGGTGAGCCGCTGCTTGGCGCTCAGCCGCGAGTAGCCGAGCGAGACCACGCGGTGCTCCCAGACGTGGGAGACGGTGCCGGTCAGCCGGCGACCCTCGCCGAGGTCGACGTCGATGTCGACACTGCGTTCGGTGCCGGCCCGCACCTCCGCCGTCGCGACCTGGAGCGCCTGGGCCTCGCGGACGACCTCCTCGAGCGCGGCCTGGCCGAGGTTGCCGGGCGGGAGGGTGCCACGCAGCAGCTCGGCGGTGAACGTCGCCTCGGGCGAGAGCCCGGCGAGCAGGTCGCGCAGGATCCGGTCGCCGATGTCCCACTTCTGCAGGCCGTCGAGGTCGATCGGGATGGCCTCGGCCAGCTCCTCCGCCTCCAGCGGCGCGGCGACGTCGAGCCGTCCGCGCAGGAACGCCCGGACCGGGTGGACGAGGAAGGACCTGAGATCGTCGAGGTTGACGTCGGTCGTCGACCCCGGCGGCAGGGCGCGGTCGAGGAAGGCGGGCCGCGGCCTCCGGTCGCCCCGGGCCACGCGCGCGGCAGCCAGGGCCGAGCGGTCGAAGCTGAAGGCCGTGGGGACGCCGAGCTCGCCCGGGGTCAGGTTGCGGTCGTCGTAGGCCTGGAGCGGGTGACGGACCAGGACGCGGTCGCGCACGGGTGCGCCTACGACGGTGTCGAGCGCGTCGAGGATCTCCCCGAGGGGTACGGCGGGAGGCACGCTCGCGCCGGTGTGCTCGTCGGCGCCGGTGTAGGTGACGACCAGCGTCTCGGTGGCTGCCATGATCGCGTCGAGCAGCAGCTGGCGGTCCTCGCTGCGCACGTCGCGCTCGCCGGTCATGGGGCGCCTGGCCAGCACGTCGTCGCCGTCCACGAAGCCGGCCCGCGGCACCACGCCGTCGTCGAGCCCGACCAGGCAGACGACGCGGTGGGGCACCGAGCGCATCGGCACCATCGTGCAGACGGTCAGGGTGCCGGTCCGGAAGTTGGCGCGGGTCGGGCGGCCTCCCAGGCGGGAGTCGAGCAGGGCCCGCACGTCTGCCAGGCCCACCCTCGTGCCGCCGCCGGCCGACTCCTGGATCCGGGCCAGCTCGCGCTCGAACTGGGTGACCTGCCACGCGTCACGCGGAGCGACGTCGCCGAGCCGTCGTACGCCGACGCGCAGCCCTCCCATCCAGGCCTCGACGTCGTCGGCCCGGTGGAGCGCCGCGAGGCACTCGCCGAGCCGGTCGGCGAGCTCGGCCAGCCGGCCGACCAGATCGATGTCGCCGCTGGCGATGTCGTCGAGGGGCAGCGCGGCGCCGATCCGCCGGTGGTCCTCGCCCGACATCGCCACGCCGAGCAGGATCCGGTCGAGCCCGGCGCGCCAGGTGTTGTGGCCGAACCGGTCCATCGCGTACGCCGCTCGGTGATCCGCGTCGAGTCCCCAACGGATGCCGGCCGAGCCGACCCACCGGGTCACCCGGGAGAGGTCGTCGTCGGAGAGCCCGAACCGGGTGCGCACGGGCGCCGTGCCGATCAGGTCGAGCAGCTCGGTGGCGGTCACCCGGCTGCCGGACAGCGCGACCAGCCGGACGGCGAGCGCCAGCAGCGGGTTGACCGACGGCAGCGCCCGGTCGGCGAGCCGGACCCGGAGCCGGTGGGCGGGGTGACCCGCGTCGCCGACGACGTCGGCCAGCCCGAACCCGGCCGAGATCAGGGGTGCGAACGTCTCGACGTCGGGGCACATCACCACGATGTCGCGCGGCTCGAGGGTCGGGTCGTCCTCGAGCAGCCCGACCAGCACCTCGCGCAGCACCTCCACCTGGCGGCTCGGCCCGTGGCAGGCGTGCACCTGGACCGACCGGTCACCGGCCGCGAGGCTGCGCTCGGCGAGCTCGTCGGGCGTGGGCAGCCGGTTGGCGGCGAGGTCGGACTGCAGCCGACCCAGC
>JBAUWD010000226.1:0-5585 GCA_049583575.1 Nocardioides sp. | reverse complement strand
GCCCACGTCCTCGCGTCCGACCCGGACGTCGCGGTCGTCGACACCCGAGTGCTCGCCACGGCCGGCGTCGGCGCCGCCAAGGACCCCACCCCGGTCGAGGGCATCGACCCGACCACCGCGTCCGCCGGCCGAGGACTGACCGCCGTCGAGGGCAACCTCGACGCCCTGGCGCGCGGAGGCGCCGTGATCTCCCAGTCCGACGTCACCGACTCCGGCCTGCACCTCGGCGACCCGCTCGTGCTGCACTTCGGAAGCGACACCGTGCGGCTGCATGTCGGAGCCATCGTGAAGGACGCCCCCGACCTCCACGAGGACGTGATGGTCCCGCTCGGCCTTCTCCGTCGGCACGCCCACCACCTCACCTCCGACACCACCTTCGTCGCGCTCCACAAGGGCGCCGACGTCGCCACGGTGCGTTCCCGGCTCGCCGCGGCTCTGCCCCACGCGCAGGTGCTCCGGTCCGCCGACTGGATCGAGCAGGTCGACACCCGGAACCGGAAGATGAACCAGATCGGCCTGTGGGTGCTCCTCGGCCCGGCTGGCGTGTACGCCGGGATCGGGGTCCTCAACACCGTCCTCATCGGTGCCCTGCAGCGCCGCCGCGAGCTCGATGCGATCCGCCTGGTCGGAGCCACGCGCCGCCAGCTACGCCGGATGGCCCTGTGGGAAGCCGGCCTCGTCGGATCCTCGGCGCTCCTCGTCGGGGCATGCGTCGCCGCCGGCCTCGGCTGGATGGTCCGCCACGCGATCGCACACGACGTCGCCGGTGCGCACATCACCATCCCATGGACCGCGCTCATCTCGATCGTCCTCACCGCGCTCGGACTGGTGCTCGCGGCCGGGCTCGCAGGCTCGGCGGCAGCCACCCGTCGCCACGCCGTGTAGACCACCGGGCCCGCGGCCCGCTGGGCGCCACAACCGGGCGACCGCGAGAGCTGACCTGTCACTACGCGGCTGGACCTACCTGTCGGCGCCGTGGCCGTGGTCGCGCGCTGCCCCGTTCTCGAGTGCATTTCGGACCCCGTTCGACTGGACCCCACCGCCCTTCGGGCCACATCGCCCAGGTTCTCGAGCCATGAACGCGGCCAGTGCTGGTCCGTGCCGACACCGGTGCTCGAAGGGTTGCCGTGTCCAGATCGAACCCGCTCTTCGGTGTGGTCGAGGCCTGCCAGACGTCCCGAGTGGTTCGTGGGACTCAGCTCGTCTGGGCGTCGCAGTCGTAGGGCACGACGGCGACTCCTGCCTGGGCGAGGGGTTCGGCGAGCCGTTGCAGGGTGAGGAGCTCCTCGGGGTACCAGGCCCCCGGTCCTGCGGCCGCACCGCCGTCGTGGCCGAGCAGTGCGTCGGCGAAGATTGCGCCGCTGTCGGCCGCCATCCGGAAGTCGCCGTGGCCCCGGACGAGCCGGGTCTCGAGCAGTCGTCCTGCGGTGCGGACGGAGACGTGGTGGGCGACGGGCTCCCGGCTGGTGGCGGCCACGCTGGTGGGACGGCGAGCGCGGAGTGCGGCCCGGGGCAGGTGCGAGATCAGGCGGGCGCGGTTCAGCGCCAGCATCAGCCCCATCACCGGACGCTCGGCCAGGCAGACGTAGGGAGTCACGGTGACATCGGTGGCGATGGGGCCGAGCCAGCCGCGGTCGACCTCATCGAAGCCGAGCACCCGGCGGGTGCCGAAGGGCGGCGCCAGGCGGACGGTGGCGACCCGGTGGTGAGCGAGGCCCGTCAGACCGCGATGGGCGAAGTCGGCGGCTGCACTGCCGCCGCTGCCCTTGGTCGTCACGGTGAAGACCAGCTCGACCTCGTCGGCCTCGGGATGCTCCTCGAGCAGGGCGGCGGCGACCAGGTTCGTCACGCCTGGGGCGATGCCGGCGTTCATCACGACGGTCCCGCTCGCCGGGCCACTGTCCCGCAGCTCGGCCAGTGCGCTGGCTGGCTCCGCCGACAGGTTGAGCATGACGCCGCCGTTCTTCAGCACGTACCGTTCGGCGGCCAGGCCCGGGTCCGGGACCGTGCTGACGACCAGATCCACACCCTCGAGTGCGGCCGGCAGCGTCGAGGAGTCGGCCAGGTCGACGTAGCGGAAGCTCGGCGTCGTGCTCGATCCGCGGCCGCCCTCGAGGACGGTCCAGCCTCGCTGGGCGAAGGCATCGACAACGAGCGCGCCCAGCACGCCTCGTGCGCCGATGACGAGAGCGCTCTGCGGGGACGCGAGGGGCTCGGTCATGACGGTCACCTGATTCCGAACATGTTGACGAACATGGGGGTGTCGATCAGCGTGTGCGGCGCGATTGCGTGGTAGGCCCACACATGCGCCCACGCGTTTCCGGTGCGCAGCGTGATGAAGGTCTTGAACATTCCTGGGGCGGTGTAGAAGAGCGCCACGTAGAGCGCCGACAGCAACGCATCGGTGGGCGAGGCGAGGTTGGTCCAGCCGTCCAGGAAGTGCAGCGACGCGTAGGTCAGTCCGCCGAGGATCACCGTGGCCGGGATCGAACCGGTGAGCCGCAGGTACCGCGGTGTGAGGACGCAGTAGACGAAGACCATCGTCGGGAGCACAGTCCCGGCGAACGAGATCGCGAACGTCAGCGGAGCCCCGAGCAGAAGCTGGCGGGCGTCGAGGTGGAGGACGGCGGGGTCGAGGAGCAGCTGCACCGTCGACTCCAGCGCCAGCACGACCAGGATCACCCTGAGATCGGCGCGCGGGCTCGACGAGTGCAGGCTCAGCTCCTCGGCGGTGTAACGGCGCCTGAAGTACAGCAGCGGCGCCACGGCGTACACGAGCAGGTTGTACGCCGCCCAGCCGAGCGCCTCGCGCGGTACGACGGCTTGCCCGGTGCGGATGATCATGCCGTCGAGGTGGAACCCGAACGCGTGCCAGCCGAAGCCGTGCCCTACGAGGTACCCGCCGGTCATCGCCAGCAGTCCGTACCCCAGCGCGAGCGCGGTCTCCCTCGATGCCTGGTCACGTCCGGGCGCTCGGGCAGCGATGTCAGGGGCCGGCCGTCGTCGCGTGAGAAGGTGCACGACGCCCATCAGCGCGAGGACCTCGAGGAACATCGCATTGGTCTGAAGCACCGCGCCGGCCGTGGGCGGATCGGCCAGCTTGGAGGCGTGGAACGGCAGATGCCCCCCGCCCAGAGCGATCAGGGCGGCATTGGTCGAGATCCAGGCCGCCACGGCGACCCGCACCACGGGTCGCCCGAGCAGACCACTCAGGCGAGGGCGCGCAACCGAGACTCCCGTCGGTGCTTCCAGCCTTCGTAGGAGATGTGTCATACTTCGACCATACGATCGTACAATACACTTGTCCAGTACGTTCGTATGAACACTGGCCAGGAGAGTTGGTGCGTCCATGACCGAGTCGCCGAAGGACCGCCTGCTCGACGCCCTCGTCTCGATCACCGCCGAGCGAGGCCTCGACCAGGTCAGCATCCGTGAGGTCGCCGCCGCGGCCGGCGTGTCGGTCGGCACCGTGCAGTACTACTGCCGCTCCAAGGACGAGATGCTCGAGATGGCCTTCCGGCACATCCTCAACCGAATGTCGCAGCGCGCCTCGGCGACACCGCGCTCCGGCACCATCGCCCAGGTCCTCCGGCGCGCCCTCCACGAGTTCCTGCCGCTGGACGACCTCCGCCGTCGCGAGTGCCGCGTGTACCTGGCCTTCGCCGCCCGCGCAGCCGTCACGCCGCGGCTCGCAGAGGTGCAGCACGAGCTTCTCGGGGAGATGCGGGGCCGATGCGCCGGCGTCTTCCAGACCGCGAAGGAGACCGGCGAAGCGACCACCGACTTCGACCCCAAGGAGGCCGCAGCCGTGACAACTGCGCTCGTCGACGGCATGTTGCTGCACATGCTCACCGACCCCACCGGCCTCCGCGGGACGACAGCGGTCCGGCTGCTCGACGACCACCTCCGGCGCTATCTCCACCTCGACGACTTGGGCAGTCGTGATCGGTGAACCACAGTGAAGTGGGTCGCGGCGGCTGGGATGGCCAGTGAGTCGGCAGGTGGAGCGCGAGTCGGCATCGGCCCGGACTCGCCGGGGCGGTTCATCGAGTCTCCTGGCTCCGCCAGTCGCGGGTCAGCCGCCGTAGGGGACGGTGATGATCTCGAGGTTGTGGCCGTCCGGGCTGTTCCAGTAGAGACCGCGGCCGCCGTCGTCGGTGTTGATCTCGCCCGCGCGGCGGTGGGACGGGTCGGCCCAGAAGGGCACGCCGCGGTCGACGATGCGCTGGCGGATGGCGTCGAACTCCTCCTCGCCCACCAGGAAGGCGTAGTGCTGCCCGTCGGGTGCGCCGTGGTCGTCGGCGAAGTCGAGCGAGACGCCGTTGGCCAGGGTGAGCACGCGGAACGGTCCGTACGACGTCGGGGGAGCGACGCCCAGGATCTCGGCAAGATCGTCCGCCGCGCGGTGCTTGTCGGAGACGTGGACGATCGTGTGGTTGAGCTCGACGCTCATCGGGCTGCTCCTTCCGCGCGGCACGTCGTACGCAACATGCCACAGATGCCACGAAGCGTATGACGATGCCGGAGGCGCAGGCGTTGTCAGCCGGCTCCGTGGAGGTTCTTCGCGGTGGCCGAGGTGGAGACCGTCTCGGGGTCCGGGTAGGTGCCGAACAGCCGGTCGGCCGTGCCCGAGCTGGTGACCGTGAACCAGTAGTGCTCGTTCTTGTAGTGGTGCAGCCGGTGGTTGCGCCAGACCGCCCGGTAGACCCGCGAGTGGGGGCGGTAGTCGCTGTGGATGAGGTTGTGGGTCCACTCGTACCCGAGGTTCAGAGCGTACACCGAGACCAGCAGCGACCACGCGGCCGGCCGGGCGGGTACGGCGAGCAGCGCCACCACGACGTACGCCGGCAGCAGCCAGGTCAGCACCTGCCACGGGATGAAGACCAGCGGCAGGTCACGGGGGTCGGCGTGGTGCTCCCGGTGCTTGCGGGCGAGCAGCGAGTCGATCTCGAGCCCGGCGACGTGGCGGGGCCGCCAGTGCAGGATCCCGACGTGGATCACCCACTCGATCACCGGGAACAGCGCGATCAGCGCCGTCGGGATCAGCAGCTCCCACCACGATCCGCCGCCGACCACGAGGCGCCCCACGACCGACAGCACCAGGAACCCCGAGAGCATCCAGGGGGAGGGGTGTCGCCAGAAGGCGCGCCAGGCCTGGCCGATGGTCAGGCTCCGGCGGCGCGGCCCGGTGAGCCGCGCCTCGTCGGCGGCGAGCCGCTCGTGGGCGAGCTGGTCGATCTCGTCGGTCATCGGTCCTCCACGGCGTCGAGTGCGGCGAGCAGGGCATCGGTGCTGGGCCGCAGCACGCGTTCGGCGGCGGCCCGGGCGGTGTCCGGATCACCCTCGTCGATCGCGGCGGTGAGGACCCGGTAGGCGCCGGCCCGGCCGGGCTCGGCCCCGAGCACGGGGGCGAGCACGACGAGGGCGGGCTCGTACGCCGCGCGCAGGGTGTTGAACATCAGGCGGAACGTGATCGAGTCGGCTGCGTCGACGACGAGGTCCCAGTACGCGAGCGTGTGGCGCTGGCGCTCGACCGCGTCGTCGGCCGCGGCGTACGACGCCACGACCTGGTCGAGGGTCTCGGG
>JBAUWD010000225.1:0-3403 GCA_049583575.1 Nocardioides sp. | reverse complement strand
GCCCCTACGGCGCGCCGACCACACCCCAGTACGGCGCGCCGACCACACCGCAGTACGGCGCGCCGGTCGGTGCGGTGGCTGGTGCGCCGATCGGCCAGATCCGCAACACGGGGACGTGCATCCTGCTGGTGTTCGTCACGCTCGGGATCTACGGCTGGGTCTGGTACTTCAAGACGCACGACGAGATGAAGCGCTACAGCGGTGAGGGGATCGGAGGCGGCATCGCGCTGCTCCTGGCGATCCTGGTCGGCGTCGTGATGCCGTTCCTCAGCTCCAACGAGGTCGGGCACCTCTACGAGCGCCGTGGCCAGAGGCCGCCGGTCACCGCCCTGACCGGGCTGTGGGCGCTGCTGCTCGGGTGGTTCTTCTTCGTCGGGATCATCGTCTGGTTCGTGCGGACCAACGGGGCGCTCAACGACTACTGGCGGTCGGTCGGCGCCCGCTGACCGAGGCGTCAGTACCCGTGGCCCGTCTTGATCCGGGCGCGCTCGGTCGGGTGGGCGCCACCCTTGGCATCGAGGGTCGTGCAGGCGTCGACGATGTCCTGGGTCAGCCGGTCGACCTGGCCCCGGCTCATCGTCTCCTTGACCAGCGCGCGCAGGACCTTCACGTGCTGCGCGTCGGGCGGCAGCGTGTACGCCGGCACCATCCAGCCGCGCTCGGCCGAGAGCTGCCAGGCGACGTCCGACTCGTCGTACGACGTGTGGTCACCGCACAACCGGAAGGCGACCAGCGGCAGCTGCTCGAGGTCGTCGCCGATCACCTCGAAGCGGCCGCTGTCGCGCAGGTTGCCGGCCAGGCACCGGGCGTTCGCCTGCAGCTGCTGCAGCACGTAGGTGTACCCCTCGCGGCCGAGCCGCACGAAGTTGTAGTACTGCGCGAGCACCATCGACGCGCCGGTCGAGAAGTTGAGGGTGAACGTCGCATCGGTCTTGCCGAGGTAGTTCTCGTAGAAGACCAGATCCGAGGCGAGGTCCGAGGTCTCGCGGAAGACCAGCCAGCCGATGCCCGGGTAGACCAGGCCGTACTTGTGGCCCGAGACGTTGATCGACCGCACTTGCTCGAGCCGGAAGTCCCACGCCGAGTCGGGGTAGAGGAACGGCCAGACGAAGCCGCCGCTGGCGCCGTCCACGTGGATCGGGATGTCGAGGCCCTTCTCGGTCTTCAGGTCGACCAGTAGCCGGTTGATCCCGACGATGTCGTCCATGTGTCCGGTGAACGTCGTACCGAGGACCGCGGCGACTCCGATGGTGTTCTCGTCGAGATGGGGCGCGACGTCGTCCGGGCCGATCGTGTACTTCCCCTCCGCCAGCGGGATGATCCGCGGCTCGACGTCGAAGTAGCGGCAGAACTTCTCCCACACGACGTGGACGTCGCCGCCGAACACCAGGTTGGGCCGGTCGGTGGAGAGCCTGGCCGCCTCGCGCCGCTCCTTCCACTTCCACTTCAGGGAGAGGGCGCCGAGCATGATCGCCTCCGAGGAGCCCTGGGTCCGGCACCCGGTGGTCTCGCCCGGGGCGTGGAAGAGGTCGGCCAGCATCCGGATGCAGCGCTGCTCGATCTCGGCCGAGATGGGGTACTCGGCGTGATCGATGAAGTTGCGGTGGAGGTTCTGCGCGATGATCCGCTGCGCCTCCGGCTCCATCCAGGTGGTCACGAACGTCGCCAGGTTGCGCATCGGGTCGCCCTCGAGGTCGAGATCCTCGTCCACCAGCCGCATCGCGTCGGTCGGGGTCATCCCGGACGCGGGGAACGTGGTCGAGGGCACCTCCTCGGTGAAGAAGCGGTTGCCGAACAGCTCGGTCGCGTGGGGGTCCCGTTCCGGGGTCGTGCTCATGGTCCCGAGTCAACCACCCGGTGCGTCAGTCGGCGATGGGCTCCCAGACGAGCTCGGCGACGTCGACCACGAGTTCCGCACCCACGTCGGGGTCGTCGGAGGCGCGCACCTCGCCCACGCACACGCACATCACGTCGTTGAGCCGCCGGTAGCGCTCGTGGTCGCTCAGGTGCAGGACGGAGCCGACGATCTGTCGACGGCCGGCCGGGTAGGCGCGACCGTAGCCGTGCGACTCGAAGTAGACCGTTGCGTCGTCGTCCGTCTCGATGGCGGCGCGGAGATCCGGAACGAACGGCCCGGTCCCGCTTCGACGCTGAGGGAAGTTGGCGCCGCGGAAACGCCCGGTGATCGCACCCTCACATCGCCCTTCGGCCAGGTACAGATGTTGCTGCCACCCGCCCTCGAGCTCCACCTCCCAGCCCTCCGGGTAGGTGAAGCGGATCCGGTACAACGGCTCGAGCCTCAATGTCCTCTCCCAGCGGGAACCAGCTCCGGGCAGCATGACAGTCGGGTGCGCCGGGCGCCATCCCGACGTCCCTCTGCTCGCGGAGCTCGAACCTGTGACCTGCCCTCGGGGGAGGAGGCGCGGGCACTGGTGCGCGCGAGCGGGGCGGCGGTCAGTCCAGGGCGCTCAGGTCGGGGGGTACGTCGACCGAGTGGTCGCGGAGCACCGACAGCGGAATGACCTCGAGGGCGCGCTCGTTGGTGCTCGCCAGCACGACCGGCGCAGCCACGCCGTCGCGGTAGGCCTGCAGCCAGCGGACGGCGACGACGCACCACCGGTCGCCGGGGTGCAGACCCGGGAAGCCGTACTGCGGCATCGGTGTGCTCAGGTCGTTGCCGACGGACCGTTGGTGGGCCAGGAACTCCTCGGTCACCACCGCACAGACCGCGTGCAGGCCGAGGTCGTCGTCGCCGCAGGAACACGTGCCGTCGCGGTAGAACCCGGTCATCGGGTCGGTGCCACAGGGCTCCAACGGCCCCCCGAGCACGTTGCGCTCCCTCGTGGGCCCCGTCATCGCGTCGTCGGTCGGGTCGTCGGTCGGGTCGGACACGTCGTCCATCATGCCGCTGTACGGCGCACCGGCGGGGTGGAGACCCTGGCCGTCGGACGAGCGCTCGGGCTCCGCGAGATCTGCGAGGCCGTCGTGGCTGCTGGTGATCCGCCGACGGGCGACCAGGTGCTGCCGTTCACGCGCGGCCTGCCCCTGTTCATCATCGCGTTCCTGGTCGCGGCCGCGGTGATCCTGTGCCTGTTCCCCGGCCACACGGACCGCGTCTGGTCATCGACGATCCCGGTCCAGGTGACGTCGATGGTGCTCGCGTCCGCTCACCTCGGCGGCGAGTCCTTCTTCGCCCGCCACCACGTGGCGTTCCGGCTCCGGGGCCGGCCGTCAGGCGGGTGGAGGCAGGACGACGCCGAAGCCGGCGACCGCCAGCCGGAGCAGAACCTGTCCCGGTGCGAGCAGGTCGGCGATGCGCGCGGCGCTGAGCACCTCCAGCTCGGCCAGCCGGGCGTCGTACGCCGCCGGGCCGGCGAGGCGCGCGGCCTGCAGCTCCGTGGTG
>JBAUWD010000224.1:0-5680 GCA_049583575.1 Nocardioides sp. | reverse complement strand
GGGCAGCTGCGACAGGTCGGCGAAGCACGAGACGCCGCCGACCTGCTCGCGGGTGGGATGCACCGGCCAGATCTCCCCGGCGTACCCGATGGCCCGGCACTGCTCGACGGCGACCTCGGCCGCGCGGCCGCCGACCACCGCCAGGCTGCGCGGGTCCAGGAGTCGCTGCAGGTGGCTGCGCGGGCTGTCGGGCACGTCCTCCTCAGGCACCCAGCGGCCGCAGCAGTGAGCGGCTGATGATGTGGCGCTGGATCTCGCTGGTGCCGTCCCAGATGCGCTCCACCCGCGCATCCCGCCAGAACCGCTCGATCGGGAGCTCCTCCATCAGCCCGGTGCCGCCGTGGATCTGCAGGGCCGCGTCGGTGATCCGGCCGAGCGCCTCCGACGCGAAGACCTTCGCCATCGCGGCGTCCTGGTCGGTCATGGTGCCCTGGTCGAGCTTCCAGGCGGCGCGGAGGGTCAGCAGCTCGGCGGCCTCGAGGTCGGTGGCCATGTCGGCGAGCTGGAAGCCGACGCCCTGGAACTTCCCGATGGGCTGACCGAACTGCCGGCGGTCGGCCGCCCAGCGGGTGGTCATCTCCAGCACGCGGCGGGAGCGGCCGACGCTGGTCGCGGCGACGGTCAGCCGGCTGGCCCCGAGCCACTCGCCCATCAGGTCGAAGCCGCGGCCCTCCTCGCCCAGGCGGTTGGCCGCCGGCACCCGGCAGCCCTCGAAGACCAGCTCGCTGTGGTGGTAGCCGCGGTGGGAGACGCTCTTGGGACCCGGTACGACGGTGAGGCCCGGCGTGTCGAGGTCCACCAGGAAGCCCGTGATCAGGTTGGCCCTCCGGCCGCGCACCTCCTCGGTGCCGGTCGTGACGAAGAGGATCACGAAGTCCGACTTGTCGGCATGGCTGATGAAGTGCTTGGTGCCGTCGATGACGTAGTCGTCACCGTCGCGCACGGCACGCGTGGTCATGGAGCGTACGTCGGAGCCGGCACCCGGCTCGGTCATCGCCAGGCAGTCGTAGCGCTCGCCGCGGACGGCGGGGAGCAGGTAGCGCTCGCGCTGGTCGCCCTCGCAGGCCTGGAGGATGTTGCTCGGCCGGGCCACCAGCCACTGGAGCGCGTAGCTGGTCCTGCCCAGCTCGCGCTCGGCCAGCGTCATGCTGACCGCGTCGAGCCCGCCGCCGCCCAGCTCCTCGGGCATGTTCGCGGCATGGAGCCCGGCCTCGATGGCCCGCCTGCGCACGTGGGCGGCCAGCTCCTGGGTGACCTCGTTGGACCGCTCGACCTCCTCCTCGTGGGGGTAGAGCTCGCGCGTGACGAACGCGCGCACCGTGTCGACGACGGCGCGCTGCTCGTCGTCCAGCCCGAAGTCCATGACCGCTCCTTGTGCTTCTAGTTCCGGCGCCTGATGCCGATGGGCCTGCCGACGACGTCGGGCCGGGGCAGCCGGGCGTGGGCCGCGGCGATCCGGTCGAGCCGCTCGAGCAGGTGGTCAGGAAGGTCCGACGAGCGGCCGGCGTCCATGTCGACGTGCACCAGCAGCTGCTCGGCGTCGGCCAGCAGCACGCCCGTCTCTGCGTGCCGCATCTCGTGGTAGAGGTGCAGCCGGCGCCGGTCGTGGTCGAGCAGCTGCAGGGTCAGCTCGAGCGGGTCGCCGAGGGCGACCTCGTGCCGGTGGTGCAGGTGGGTCTCGGAGGTGTAGAGCGAGTGCCCGCCCGCGCGGTAGGCCTCGTCGATCCCGAGGTAGCGGAAGAACGCGTCGGCGCTGTCGCCGAAGGCGAGCAGGTAGCACGACTCGCTCATGTGGTCGTTGTAGTCCATCCACTCCGGGGGAGCGATGGTGCGGTGGAGCCGCAGCGGAGCCTCGATCTCGGCGGCGTCGTCCCAGGCGCCGGGGCGCCCCTCGTACGGCGTGGTGACCCGGTCGTTCATGCCCGGGCCCCCACGCCGAGACCGAGGTGCGCCGGCCGGGGGAGTCCGGCGTGGGCCGCGAGCATCGCGTCGACCCGGACCTGCCGGTCGGCGGGCAGGGGAGAGGTCCGCCCTGCGGTGGTGTCCACGTGCAGGTAGAGGCACTCGCCCGTCGCGGCGAGCTCCCCGTCGGCGTACAGCTCGCTGTGCAGGCGGAGGCGTTTGCGGTCCGCCTCGACCAGCGTCGTGGCCGCGGTCAGGAGCTGCCCGCCGGACACCTCGGCCAGGTAGCGGAGGTGGGTCTCCACGGTGAACATCGACGCCTGGTGGCTCTCGCGGTAGTCGGCGCTGAGACCCAGGCTCTCGAGCACCAGCTCGTGGGCGGCGGAGAGGACGACGGCGTAGCTCGCGTCGTTCAGGTGGCCGTTGTAGTCGAGCCAGTCGGGGCGCACCCGCTCCCGGTACGCCGTGAACGGCGCGCCGGCCCCGGTCTGCTCAGGCATCGACGTCGCGGTGTCGCTCGAGCAGCAGCAGGAGGTCGACCAGGAACGCGTCGCGCCTGCGCTCCAGCTCGGACACCGAGCGTCCGTTCGCCTGTGCGACGGCGCCGGACACCACCCGGTCGCGCAGCTCCGTGGTCAGCGTCGGCGCCTCGAGCCGGGTCCACGGCTCGAGCAGGGCGGGTCCGAAGTGGTCGAGCATGTGCCCCATGCCGCCCTGGCCTCCGGCGAGGTGGAACGTCAGCATCGGGCCCATGATCGCCCAGCGCAGCCCGGGCCCGTGGGCGATCGAGTCGTCGATCTGCTGCACCGTCGCCTGGCCGGAGTCCACCATGTGCAGGGCCTCGCGCCACAGCGCCTCCTGCAGCCGGTTCCCGACGAAGCCCGGGACCTCTTGCTCCATGGTGAGGGGCACCTTGCCGGCCGCGGTGTAGAACGCCTCGGCCCACGCCACCGCCGCCGGGTCGGTCTCGCGTCCGCCCACCACCTCGACGAGCGGGATCAGGTACGGCGGGTTGAACGGGTGCCCGACCAGGAGGCGTCCCGGGTTGACGCACTCGACCGCCATGTCGGACATCAGCAGACCCGACGTGCTCGACGCCACGACCACGTCGGGCGGGGTCGCCCGGTCGATCAGGGAGAGCAGGCGCACCTTGGCGTCGAGCACCTCCGGTGACGACTCCTGCACGAAGTCGGTGTCGGCGAGCGCCTCCTCGAGCGTCGACGCCCAGCGCAGCCGCTCGCGGTCGGCCCCGGGGCTGAGCCCGAGCCGCTCCAGGGAGGGCCAGGCCGTGTCCAGCATCGCGGACAGTCGGGTGGCGGCCTCCGGGCTCGGGTCCCACGCGACGACGTCGTAGCCGCGCCGCAGGAAGTGCGCTGCCCAGCCGCCACCGATGACGCCGGTGCCGATCACCGTGACCGTCGCGACCGCATCCGGCTCGGGGCGGCCGACGGTGCTCACCAGCCGACCTGGTCGAGACCCTTGAGGCCGAGGATCGCGCGCGCCTCGTCCGGCGTCGCGATCTCGATCGAGAGCTCCGAGAGGATCCGCCGGATCTTCGCGACCTGCTGGGCGTTGGACTCCGCGAGCTCGCCGCGGCCGATGAACAGGCCGTCCTCGAGGCCGACGCGCACGTGCGAGCCCATCACGGCCGAGGCGGTGATCATCTCGAACTGGTGGCGCCCGGCGCCGAGCACCGACCACTCGTAGGAGTCGCCCAGCAGACGGTCGGCCGTCGACCTCAGGTGCGCGAGGTGCTCCACGGTGGCCCCGATGCCACCCATCACGCCCATGATCGTCTGCAGGAAGATCGGCGGCTCGACCAGCCCCGCGTCGAGGTAGTAGGCCAGCGTGTACAGGTGTCCCACGTCGTACGCCTCGTACTCGAAGCGCGACCCGGTCTGCCGACGTACGTCGGTGAGCATGTGCTCGATGTCCGCGAAGGTGCTGACGAACGGCTCGACGCGGGTGCTCTCGAGGTAGGGCTCCTCCCAGTCGAACCTCCAGGAGCCGGCGTACTTCGGGATCATCGGGAAGCTGCCGTAGTTGAAGGTGCCGAGGTTGAGGGTGCACAGCTCGGGCCGGGTCTCGTAGATGACCCGCAGCCGGTCCTCGACGGACATGCCGGTGCCGCCGCCGCTGGTGATCGAGACGACGGCGTCGGTGGAGTCCTTGATGCCCTTGAGGTAGTCGAGGAAGACCGCCGGCTCCGCCGTCGGCCTGCCGTCCTGGGGGTCCCGCGCATGGAGGTGGATGATCGCGGCGCCGGCCTCGACCGCGGCGACGGACTGGTCGACGACGTCCTCCACGGTGTAGGGCAGGTTCGGCGACATGGTCGGCGTGTGGGCCGACCCGGTGACCGCGCAGGTGATGATGACCTTGCGTGCCGGCATGGGTTCCTCCTGGTCGCGGCTCGCGTGGGTGTTCCACGATGCGAACGGGCGTCGCACCATCTGAAACGGTTCTCTCCTCGCCCCCCGGTTGTCAAGGGTTCACGCGGGGGAAACTGAACGACGAGTCAGGGTCAGCCGAGGAGCGCCGCCCGGACCTCCGCGGCGGCCTCGACGGCGAGCGGTCCGAGCTCCGCGAACCGGGTGACCGGCACCCGGCTCACCGGGCCCCAGATGCTGAAGACGCCCAGAGGTCGGTCGTCGAGGTTCAGGATCGGCGCGGACACGCCGTACAGCGCGGGCTCGAGCTCGCCGGCGCACTCGGCGTAGCCGCGCTCGCGGATCTGCTCCAGCTGGGCCATCAGCTGGTGGGGGTCGGTGACGGTGGTGTCGGTGAACCGCGGCAGCGGCTGCTCGAGGAGCCCGCTCACCTCCTCGGTCGGCAGCCACGCCAGGAACGCCTTGCCCGTCGACGTGGCGTGCAGGGGCACCTCGCGTGCCACCCAGTTGATCGCCATCACCGACGGCGGGGCCACCTCGCCGACGTAGGTGACGCCGTGCTGGCCGGCGACCGCGAGGTCGGCGGTCTCGCCGGTCTGCTCCGAGACCCGCTCGAGGATGTGCCGGGTACGCCGCACCAGGCCGTCGTACCCCGCCGACGCGGACATCCGGATCATCGCCAGCCCGATGCGGTAGCGGTTGGTGCTGGGGTCGCGCTCGACCAGGCCACGGGCCTCGAGGGTCCCGAGCAGCCGCCAGGCCGTCGCGCGGTTGATCTCGCACTTGGTGGCGAGCGTGGTCACCGTCTCGCCACGGGGTGCGGTCGCGGCCACGACCTCCAGCAGGCGGAGGGCGCGGTCCACGGACTGCACCCGCGCCGGAGGCTCGACGTCCGCGCCGTCCACCCTCGTGTCCGAAGTGATGGCCACGGGCTCATCGTGACACGGGGCGCCGGAGTTGGGCAGTCGGCCGGAGGAGGAGGCCCTCAGGCCCTCGCGGCGGCGGCCGCTTCGGCGATCGCGGGCAGCGCCAGGTAGCTCAGGTCGCGGCACTGGCGGTCCCACCAGGCGTCGGCGTAGGGCCAGGCCGACGTCTTGACCACGACGGTACGACGCGGCCGGTCGACGTACACGAGCTGGCCGCGCATCCCGTCGGCCATCACCCGGGCCCCGTCGTCGTCGAGTGGCCACCAGTGGTACCCGAAGCCCGCGTGGGTCGTGATCGTGCTGGGCAGCCGGCCGGTCCCGAGGAAGCTGCGCTCCGGGCGGCTGCTCGCGTCCACCCAGGACGGGGCGACCAGCGAGGTGCCGCGCCAGGAGCCGTCCACCTGCAGCCACCCGATCCTCGCCCAGTCGCGCGCCGAGACGGCGAGGGCCGCTGCGGCCATGGCG
>JBAUWD010000223.1:0-2961 GCA_049583575.1 Nocardioides sp. | reverse complement strand
GGCCGGGCGAAGGCGTCGTCGGCGAGCACCAGCACGGTGACCCCCGTCCGCGCGACGCCACGGCCCACGGGCGGGGGCGGCTCGTCGCGGAGGAGGGTCGAGTGCCCGAGGCCGACCCCCGCGACGTCGAGGACGGAGTTGGTGGGACCCGTCGGCAGGGATCCGACGACGATCCCCAGGTCGCGTGCGCGCGGCATGGGCCCATCCAACCAGTCGGGCGGCCGTGGTCTCGACACGCTCGACCGACCGCGGGGCGCGACTGGCATGCTCTGCGCATGGCCGTCCCCGTCGTGTGGTCACCCGAGACGCGCCGCCACGAGCCGAGGCGGGAGGTGTGGGTCGGCGTGCCGACCGAGGGCACCGAGGTGCCCGAGCGGGTCGACCGGATTCTCGACGCCGTCGCCACCCACGAGCTGGTCGGGCCGACCGCCCACGACGACGAGGTCCTGCGCCGCGTCCACGACCCGTCCTTCGTCGACCACCTGCGCAGCGTCTACGACGAGTGGGTCACCGGGCCCTACGACGAGCTGGTCGGCCAGGACCGCGTGGTGCCGTACGTCTTCCCGACGGCGGCGATGACCCAGGGGATGACACCCACCCGCGCCGCCGCGACCCACGGCCGGGCCGGTCAGTACTGCTACGACACGATGACCCTGGTCGGCCCCGGCACCTGGGATGCCGCACGCGCCGCCGTCGACTGCGCGCTGACCGCCGTCGACCTGGTGGCGCACGGAGGCGCGACCCCGGCGGCGTACGCCCTCTGCCGGCCGCCGGGACACCACGTGACCCGCGAGGGGTACGGCGGGTCGTGCTACCTCAACAACGCCGCCGTCGCAGCGCAGGCGTTGCGCGATGCCGGTCGCGGGACCGTCGCCGTCGTCGACCTCGACGCCCACCACGGCAACGGCACGCAGGCGATCTTCTGGGAGCGGCCCGACGTCCGCTACGCCTCGCTCCACGTCGATCCCGGAGCAGGCTGGTTCCCCCACTACTTCGGCCACGCCCACGAGACCGGTGCCGGCGCCGGCGCGGGGGCCACGCTGAACCTCCCGCTCGCCGAGGGCACGGGCGACGCCAGCTGGCTCGAGGGGGTACGACGCCTCGCCGACTGGGTGTCCGGCGCCGACGCCCTCGTCGTCTCGCTGGGTGTGGACGCCGCGGCGAACGACCCCGAGAGCCCGCTTCTGGTCACCGCCGACGCGTACGCCGAGGCGGGCGGCCTGCTGGGTGACCTGTCGGTCCCGAGCGTGATCGTCCAGGAGGGCGGCTACCACCTCGCCAGCCTCGGCAGCCTCGTGGCCGCCTACCTCGACGGTCACGAACGCGGTGCCTGACGGTTCCCAACCGGGCCGAGGTGGTGGATGCTGGCGCCCATGCGTGTGCGCTCGCTCGTCCCGCTCGTCGTCGGGGCGCTGGCCCTCGGTCTCGGTCCCGGCGCCACCGCCGCACCCGGCGGTCCGACGCCGTACCGGCACCGGCTGACCTCCACCCACGTCGAGGAGGCGCGGCACCCGATCACCGTCGGTGACCTCACGCTGCGCCCCTGTGCCGTCGTACGGCACGCCTGGTGCGGGCACATCCGCCGAAACTGGGAGCCGGACCGGCCGGCTGCCGGGAAGCTGCGGGTGGGGTTCGCGTTCGCGCCCGCACTCGACGACAGCCGACCTGCCCTGGGCACGTACGTGCCCCACGAGGGCGGTCCGGGCTACTCGACCACCGGCAGCGGCTCGTCGTACGCCGCGATGTACGGGCCGCTGCTGAGGCGGCACAACCTGCTGCTGGTCGACCAGCGCGGCACCGGGCGCTCCACGGCCCTCGACTGCCCCGACCTGCAGAACCTGAAGACCGCCTACTCCGTGGCCGCGGGGCGGTGCGGCCGCAGTCTCGGCGCCCGGAGCGACGACTACACCAGCGCCCGCTCGGCCGACGACCTCGCGGCCGTGATCCGCCGGCTCGGGCTCGGCCGGGTCGACCTCTACGGCGACTCCTACGGCACGTTCTTCGCCCAGGTCTTCGCCGGGCGCCATCCCGGTCTCCTGCGCAGCGTCGTCCTCGACAGCGCGTATCCCACACACGGTGAGACCGCGTGGTACCCCACCCAGGGCCCGGCGATGCGCTCGTCGTTCGCGAAGGTCTGCCGACGCTCGCCGGCCTGCCGCGGGCACGGTCCCGGCTTCCTGGTCGCGATGCGCCGCGTCCTGCACGACGTACGCCGCCACCCGTGGCGCGGCGTCTCGCACGACGGCGACGGCCGGCGTGCGCACGTGACCGTGAGCGCCATGACCCTGACCACGACCGCCTTCGGAGCGACGTACGGGCCGTACGCCTACCGCGAGCTGACCGCCGCGCTCCGGTCGGCGCTGCGTGGCGACCGGGCCCCGCTGCTGCGGCTGGTGGCCGAGGCCGAGGGCGGAGGCACGAACGCCGGGCCGGTGCGGGCCTACAGCGAGGGCCTCGATGCGGCCGTCTCCTGCCACGACTACCCGCAGCTCTTCGACATGACGGCCCGGCCGAGGACCCGGCTGCGGCAGTACCACCGCGCCCTCGCGCGCCGTACGGAGGCGTACCCGCACACCTACGGCCCGTTCACGGTCCGCGAGTACGCGGGGTCCGACTGGCAGGAGCTCGACTGGTGCACGCGCTGGCCGCGGGCCGCCCATGACAACCCGGCCCGACCGCCCCGACCCCGCGGTGGTCACTACGCACGCGTGCCCACCCTCGTGCTCAGCGGCGAGCTGGACTCGATCACCACACCGGCCGAGGGCGCCATCGTGGCCCGGCAGTTCCCGCGCTCGAAGCAGATCCACGTCGCGAACAGCTTCCACGTCACGGCCGTCGGGGACACCGACGACTGCGCGGTGCGGATCCTGCGCCGCTTCGTGCGCACGCCCGAGCACTGGCCCGCACACCGGTGTGCCCGCCGGGTGCCACCGGTGCGCTCGCTCGGGACGTTCCCGCGAC
>JBAUWD010000222.1:0-2357 GCA_049583575.1 Nocardioides sp. | reverse complement strand
CCGAGGACCAGCCCGGCGCCGACCCCGCTGGCGAGCTTCACGTAGAGCACGTCGGCGGCGCCCCGGGCCGCACCGTGCTGGTGCTCGGCCATGGCTCCGAGATTGGCGTCGTTGTCGACCACGACGGGGAGACGCAGCCGCCGTGCGAGCTCGTCGGCGGGAGCGAGCTCGTGCCAGCCCGGCAGGATGGCATGGTCGACCCGCGCCGACCGGCGGTCGATGGGCGCGGGGACGCACAGCCCGACCTCGAGCAGCTCCGCCACGGGGACGCCGGCCTGCCGAGCGGTCTGCCGCACGAGGTCGGCCGCGCGGTCGAGCGTCGAGGCGCCCTGCGGGTCGGCGTCCGTGATCAGCTCGTCCTCCGCCAGCACGCGGGCGCTGCGGTCGGAGACCGCGACCCGGATGTGCCCGTGACCGATGTCGACGCCGGCCACCTCCCCAGGTCGCAGCGCGAGGGCCACCAGCAGCGGGGGTCGCCCGCTCCCGCCCTTGTACGGCGTGCCGCGGTCCTCCGTCTCCACGACCAGGCCGGCTGCCAGCAGCTCGGCGACCAGGCTCGAGACGGTCGTCCGCGAGAGCCCGGACCCGCGCGCGAGGTCGGCACGGCTCTGCGGCCCGCCCGACCGGAGGAGGCCGGTGATCGCGCGCAGGTTGGACGTGCGCAGCTGAGCCAGCGAGTGTCCGGGCACGCACGAAGGGTAGACCGATCGGTCCCCCGACCGGCGCCACTCAGGCCGGGTCGGAGTCCTCGGTCCGAAGCTGATCGAGCTCCTTCTCGGCGGCGGGGTGCGGCGGCACCGCCTCGAGGTGGTGGGTCCGGACGGCGGCGAAGGTCCAGAGCTTGTTGAGGACGAACGACAGGGGCGTCACGACCCCGATCACGATCAGCTGCGCCCAGTAGAGCCGGGTGCGGAGCCCCGTCGTGTCGTCCAGCGGATGGGTGGGCAACGAGATCGGCGAGCCGTGGTGCATCAGGAGGGTGAGCAGGACCAGGCCGATCGCCTGGCCGAGCAGGCCAACGGCGAGGAAGGGCCAGTACTCGCGCCACCACGGCCGGTGGGTGGTGCTGCGGAACGTCCACGAGCGGTTGAGCTGGAAGTTCCAGAGGTTGGCGACGACGAAGGCCGCGGTCGAGTACACGTGGTACCACCGCACGTGGAACGCGGTGGGGCGGAGCGCGAAGAGGGCGACCTCCGGGTGGGGGCCGAGCCGCTTGACCACGATCAGCACGATCAGGTTGACCATGACGCCGCTGCCGCCCACGAGGGCGAACCGCACGAACTGCAGGGCGTTGCGCCGGTGCCTGCGAAGGGTGTCGGTCCGGGTCGTGCTCACAGTCGCGAACCCTATCCGCAGACCCCAGGCAGCCGGGCGTCCACAGCGCGCGCGGCGCCCCACGCCGTACGACGCCCGGGCCGGTAGCGTCGCGCGCATGACCACGCTCCGCTTCCGTGGCCCGGTGCTGCCCGACGGCGAGCCGCGCGACCTGTACGTCGTCGACGACCGGATCACCCTCGAGCCGGTGGCGGGGGCCGAGACGGCAGCCGAGGGCTGGATCGTGCCCGGCCTGGTCGATGCCCACTGCCACATCGGGCTCGACGAGCACGGCGCGGTCGACGACGCCACGACCGAGGTGCAGGCGCTGGCCGATCGCGAAGCGGGTGCGCTGCTGCTCCGCGACTGCGGCTCGCCGGCCGACACCCGCTGGGTGCAGCAGCGTGACGACCTGCCGCGCCTGATCCGCTGCGGCCGTCACCTGGCCCGCACCCGCCGCTACATCCGTCACTACGCGCACGAGGTCGAGCCCGACGACCTGCCCGCCCACGTCGCCCACGAGGCGCGTGCCGGCGACGGGTGGGTCAAGCTCGTCGGTGACTGGATCTCGCGTGAGGAGGGTGACCTCGCGCCGTCCTTCCCGGCGGAGACGTTCGCGGCGGCGATCGACATCGCGCACGAGCACGGCGCCCGGGTCACGGCCCACTGCTTCGGCGAGACGGTGCTTCCCGAGCTGATCGCGGCCGGCATCGACTGCATCGAGCACGGCACCGGGCTGACCAACGACCTCGTCGAGGCCATGGCCGAGCAGGGCACGGCGCTGGTGCCCACGGTCGTCCAGCTCGACAACTTCCCCGACTACGCCGAGGCGGGGCGGGCGAGGTTCCCGGCCTACGCCGACCACATGCTCGCCCTGCACGCGCGCCGGCGCGAGACGATCATGGCGGCCTACGAGGCGGGCGTGTCGATCTACGCCGGCACCGACGCAGGCGGCGTGCTGCCCCACGGAGGCATCGCCGACGAGGTGGCCGAGCTCGCGGCGTACGGCATGCCGGCCGCCTTCGCCCTCGGCGCTGCCAGCT
>JBAUWD010000221.1:0-3621 GCA_049583575.1 Nocardioides sp. | reverse complement strand
CGCGGCGACCTTGTCCACCTGCACCTCGGCGAGGAGCTGGTCCCGGACCACCGTGGAGCCCTCGCTGACGAACCACGTGGCGAGGACTCCCTCGGCGTCCGGTGTCTCCTTCGAGAGCGGCGGGAAGAGCACCAGTGAGCTCATCGAGCGGTCACCGCGTGGATGGCCCTCTCGATCCGGTCCTGCCGCGGCAGCACGGCGTACTCCAGGTCGTGTGCGTAGGGGATCGGCACGTCTGGCACGGCGACCCGCTGGGCCGGCATGATGAGCAGTCCGGGGTCGACGTCGGCGACCGAGGCGACCACCTCGCCGGAGACGCCGTACGACAGGTAGTCCTCGTCCACGACGACCAGCCGCCCCGTCTTGCCGACCGACCTCAGGATCGCCTCGCGGTCGAGCGGCACCAGGCTGCGCAGGTCGATCACCTCGACGTCGATGCCCTGCGGCGCGAGCTTCTCCGCCACGTCCAGTGCGTGATGGACCGACAGCGACAGGGTGACCACGGTGACGTCCTTGCCCTCGCGGGCGACGCGCGCCTCTCCGATCGGGACGGCGTACTCACCCTCGGGGACCTCGTCGAGCGTGCGCGGGTTCTTGACCATCCACGGCAGGCCCATCACGCCCTTGTGGAAGACGTAGACCACCGGGTTGTCGTCGCGGATGGCCGAGGTCATCAGGCCCTTGGCGTCGGCCGGTGAGCTGGGGACCACGACCTTCATGCCGGGCAGGTGGGCGAAGGTCCCCCACAGGCACTGCGAGTGCTGGGCGCCGTCGGAGTACCCCCCACCTGCTGCCATCGTGAGCACCATCGGCACCTTCACGTTGCCGCCCGACTCGAAGTGGATCTTGGCCATGTGGTTGTAGATCTGGTCCAGGCAGACACCCATGAAGTCGCTGAACATCAGCTCGACGACGGGACGCATCCCCTCGACGGCGGCGCCGATGCCGAGGCCGATGAAGGCGGACTCCGAGATCGGGGTGTCGATGATCCGCTGCGGTCCGAACCTCTCGAGCAGGCCGGTGGTCGAGCTGAAGATGCCGCCGTACGCGCCGACGTCCTCGCCCATGTAGAACACCGACGGGTCGCGCTCCATCTCCTGCGCGATCGCCTCGACCATGGCCTTCGACGTGGTGAGCCGCCTGGTCGCCTGCGGCGCTTCCATGATGGTCATCGGGGACTCCTCTCAGGCGAACACGTAGTGAGTGGCGGCGGTCGGATCGGGGGTGGGACTGCCCTTGGCGAAGGCCACGGCGTCCTCCACCACGTCACTCGCCAGCTCCCGGATCATGGCGACGCTGGCGTCGTCGAGCAGCCCGTCCTCGCGCAGTCGCCGCTCGTAGCGCGGGATCGGGTCGTGGCTGGAGACCTCGGCCAGCTCGGGGCGGTACCCCTGGGCGTCGCCCTCGAAGTGGCCCCAGAGGCGCACCGTGTGGATCTCGATCAGCGAGGGACCCTCGCCCGCGCGGGCCCGGCCGACGGCCTCGGCGGCCGCGGCGTACACGGCCTCGACGTCGTTGTCCTCGACCCGGTGGCCGGGAATGCCGTACGCCGCGGCGCGGTCGGCGTTCGAGGGGACCGCCGTGGAGGCCGTCCGGGGCACCGAGATGGCCCAGTCGTTGTCCTCCACGACGAAGACGACCGGCAGCCTCCAGAGCGCGGCCAGGTTGAGCGACTCGTGGAAGGCGCCCTGGTTGGCGGCGCCCTCGCCCGTGACCGCGACCGCGATCCGGTCGGTGCCTCGGCGCTGGAAGGCGAACGCCTGCCCGAGCGCGGGCGGGTAGCCCTCGGCGATGATGCCGGAGCAGGAGAAGTGGGTCTTCGGGTCGAACAGGTGCATGTGGCCGCCGCGACCGCGGCCCAGCCCGGTCTCGCGGCCGAAGATCTCGGCCGTCATCGCCCCCAGGTCGACGCCGTGGGCGATGGCCAGGTGGTGCGGTCGGTGCGTGGCGGTGACCGCGTCGTCGGTGGTCAGGTGGGCGCAGATGCCGGCCGCCACCGGCTCCTGGCCGGCCGAGAGATGCATCTCGCCGGGGACCAGGCCCTTGCCGATGTCGAAGCCAGGGCCCTTGTCGGCGTGGTACTCCCTGAGGATCGCCTCCTCGAAGGTGCGGCAGAGCACCATGGTCTCGAAGAGCTGGGAGCGGACGCTTGGCTCCGGCCGCTGCTGCTCGCCCACCAGTGGCTCCCCCGACGCCGGACTTGTGATGGATGCTGACGCTTGAGTCGTCATTTCGGCCTCCAGTGAGTCGGACCTTCCGACGCTAGGCCGCGCTGCGAGCCGCGAGAAGGGGCGGAAGTCCCGAGTGCCTCGGCCGGCCGCCGAGGGCGCTACCGGTCGAGAACCCGACACTGCGCACGACCCTGTTGACGCTCATCGCACGCGCCGTCTCACAGCCTTCTCCGGACCGGAGCCTCCGAAGTCGTCAGCGAGCCGTCGCCGGGCCCATGCCGTTGCGGAGCAGGTTGCCGCGGCCCGTGGGCCAGGGCAGACACCCGGTGCCGGAGCCGGGAACCGTGTAGACGTCGACGCCGTGGTCGATCGTGGTGAGGACGATCTCGAGCGTGCCGTTCCCGGTGAGGTCGCCGATCGACGGGGCGGCGGCCACGCCGATGCCGTTGCCGTCGTACGCCTGGTGGCGCAGCCGGGTGACCGACAGCTGCTTCCCGTGCGCCGACAGCACGATCAGCCGACCGGCGTTGCGGTGCAGCGCGTAGGTGCCGAACACGAGCTCGGGCGTGCCGTCCTTGTTGAGGTCGGCCGCGACGACCTCGGAGGCGAACGTCTTCGAGGTCCGCGGCGCGTACTGGTAGGACCACAGCTTGTGCCCGGTCGGTCCCACCGCGTAGACCTTCCCGCCGGGAAGCGCCGCGACGATCTCGGGGCGTGAGTCGCCGAGGAGGTCGACCACGGTCGGCGCGGGGATCCCGGACGGCGGGTACCAGTCGCCGTCGGGCCGGTGGACCGGGTGGTTGGACATCGGCAGCGTCTCGAACCCGTGGTGACGCCGTGCCGAGCGGTGTCCGTCTCCGTACGCGCCGTCCAGCGCCATGAAGGCGTAGCCCTGGGTGCGGTAGGGGATGTGGCGCTCCACGTTGGGCAGGCCGATCACCTCGTTGCGGCCGTCGCCGTCGAGGTCGGCCACGACGGGCGGTGACGCGGTCCACTGCAGCCACGGCTGATGGGCCGGGCTCGGCCACGCGCCGGTGTGCAGGTGGTAGTGGCGCCGCTCGACGCGCGGGCTGGCCCAGCGGATGAACTGCCCCCATCCCATCCTGCGGCCGAGCGCGTCGGACTCGGGGTTGGTGAACCAGCGAGACGCCAGGATCGAGGTGCCGTCGTCGTTGAACGCGTTGATCTGGTGGTTGTCGTAGGTGGTGATGATCTCCAGGGCGGGGTCGTCGTCGATGTTGCCGATGGCGACGTTCTCGCCGTACTCGCCGTAGCCGTGGTTGCCGACCTTGTTGAAGTGCAGGTCGTTGCCCTTGCCGGGGCGCTGGTTGTAGCGCGGCCACGCGGGGCGGTGGCCGCGCTTGGGCTGGAACCGCTTGCCGCGCGAGTTGAACACGAAGACCTGGGCTCCCGTGGGTGAGGTGTTGGTCGTCGTCGCCACCACCTCGAC
>JBAUWD010000220.1:0-2046 GCA_049583575.1 Nocardioides sp. | reverse complement strand
CTCGACCCGAGCCGGATCATCATGACCACCGGGAACGGCGCCGCCTCGAACGCGATGCGCGACTGGATCGCGGACCGCGAGCTGCCGATCCTGGTGGGCCTCAGCATCGGAGCCAGCCTGCGCGGGCTGCCCTGGCGCGAGGCCGTCAAGAGCCTGCTCGGCCAGCTCTTCCCGCGGCGCCGGTTCGAGGCCTCCCACGCGGATGCCGTCGCCGCCCACTTCGCGCTCGCCATGGTCCGGCTGACCCGCTGGACCGCCCGCATCGGCGTACCGCTGCTGGTGTGGACGGTCGACAGCGCGCGTCTGCAGCGCCGCCTGCTGCGCGACCACCGCGTCTGGATGATCACCACCAACTGGCCGGCGCGGGCCATTGCGATCCGGGACGGCCGTCCTCGCTAGCGTTGGGCCGTGGGCCATCCCGACGTCGGCATCCGGCCGGCCACCGACGCCGACGTCGCCGGCGTCGCGGCGATCTACGACGAGCAGGTGCGCAGCGGCATCTCGACCTTCGACCTCGACCCGCCTGCCCCGTCGTACTGGCGCCACCATCTGCGCAGCTCGGAGCCCGGCGACCACTTCGTCGTCGCCGAGGCGGCCGGCGTCGTCGTCGGCTTCGCGTACGCGTCGGCCTACCGCCCGCGGCCCGGCTACCGGCTGACCCGCGAGACGTCGGTGTACCTGGCGGACCACGCTCGTGGCCAGGGGCACGGCCGCCGGCTGTACGACGACCTCCTCACCCGCGTGCGTGCCGACGGCATCCATGTGGCACTGGCCCTGGTCGCGCTGCCCAACCCGGCCAGCGTCGCCCTGCACGAGACGTGCGGATTCGAGCACCTCGGCACGATGCGCGAGGTCGGTCGCAAGTTCGACCGCTGGCTCGACACGGCCTGGTACCAGCTGACCTTCTGAGGGGGTGCGCCGCCTCAGGGCGATCCCGGCGGTCGCGACACCACGATCTGAGGCATCGGCTAGGTCGGTTGCCCGATCCGCAGACGGCGTCCCAGCGGCAGATTGGTGGTCACGAACCCGATCCCGGACGACTGAGGAGCAGTCTCGATGAACACCATGACGAACAACCCGAGCGTGGCACTCGCCCTCGCCCACCAGGCCATCGACGACCGGGTCGCCCGCGCACAACGGCGGGAGGTGGCTCGCGTGGCGCGTGCTCGGCGGCGGGCGGCGCGCCGGGAGAGCGCCCGGCTGTCGGCATCGCCGAAGGAGCGGTACCACCTGCCGTGGTGGGCGTTCCGCTTCCCGCACCCGGCGTCCTGAGGACCATCGGCGGACGCACGCTGGCGGCTCGCGGCGCCCTCCGGGCCGTTCAGTCGACGGGCGGACTCCCGAAGTGAGCGATCCTCTGGGAGGATTCGCTGGTGACTGCGATGCAGGAGGGCTCCCCGGGCCCCGGCTACGCAGCGTCGGGAAGCGAGCAGGCTGCGGCGCTGCTCCGGCACGCCCAGCAGGTGGCCGAGGAGCTGCAGGCGCACGCCGAGGAGGAGGCGCGAGGCCTCACCGAGGAGGCCCGACGCCTGCACGAGGAAGCCAACCAGCACCACGAGGAGGCGACTCGAGCCCGGGTCCTCGCCCAGCAGCAGCTCCACGACAGCTCGGACGACGCGCACCAGATCGTGACCGACGCGGGAGACCAGGCCCGGCTCCTGATGGAGGCCGCCCAGACCCATCACGACCAGATCGTGGCCGAGGCGGAGACCGACGCGGCTGCGCGGCTCGAAGCGGCCGAGCAGGCCCTGAGGGAGGCGCACGAGGAGGGCGACCGGCTGCGGGGTGAGGCGCAGCAGCAGGCGGACGCGATCGCCGCCGCGGCCCACGCCCGGGCCGACCAGGAGGACTCCCAGACCCGTGACCTGGTCGAGTCACGGGTGGCGCAGGCACAGGCCGAGAGCGACAAGCTGCTGACGGCTGCCCACGACGAGATCACCTCACTGCACATCGACGCGGCGAACGCCGCCCGCGCCACCCGCGACAGCGCCGCCGCAGACGCGGACGCGATGCGGCAGGAGGCCCAGCAGGTGCTCGACGCCGCAC
>JBAUWD010000219.1:0-1537 GCA_049583575.1 Nocardioides sp. | reverse complement strand
CGTCCGCGGCCGCGATCAACGACGCGGTCGCGCACGACGTACTGGTGCGGGTGCACCAGGGGCTGGCGCAGGGGCTCCGGCCGTCGGCCGCCCTCGCCCGGGCGCTCGTCGACGTGGATCCCGACGGTCCACCCGCCCCGCTGGTGTGTTTTGGTTGAGCAGCCGAGCGTGAGGAACGAGCGCACAGCGTTGCGAAACCAGGTTGAGCGAGCGACGCGACCGAGGAACGAGGTCGCGCGAGCGCGTCGAAACCCAGTGCCGGTGGGTGGGGCGGTGACCCGTGGTCTCGACAGGCTCGACCGACGGTGGAGGGCGAGCGGTGACGGTTCCTGGGTCCGGTGGGTGGGGCGGTGACCCGTTGTCTCGACAGGCTCGACGGACGGGTGAGGTCGAGTGGTGCCGTACCCGGCAGTCGGTGGCGAGACTCGACCCTCCCGAGACCGTCGCTCGCGGTCACCGGAGATCAGAGGCGGGAGCGCACGGCCTCGAAGTCGGCGAGGTGCTGCTCGGCACCACCCGGGGTCTCGAACACCACGGGGGCCCCGGCCTCGCGAACGACGTGGGCCAGCAGGTCGGGATCGATGCGCCCGTCGCCGACGTTGGCGTGGCGGTCGGCCCCGGAGTCGAAGTCGTCGCGGCTGTCGTTGCAGTGCACGAGGTCGATCCGCCCGGTGATGCCCCGGACCTCGTCGACCACGGTCTCGAGCGGGATGCCTCCGGCGTGGGCGTGGCACGTGTCGAGGCAGAAGCCGACCTGCTCGGACCCCTCCGCGGCGGCGATCGCGTCGAAGACGCCCTTGATGCGGTCGAGGTGGCGCGCCATCGCGTGGTCGCCGCCGGCGGTGTTCTCGATCAGGAGGGGGATCTTGAGATCGGTCGCCTCGACCGCCTTGCGCCAGTTGTCGAAGCCGACCGCCGGGTCGTCGTCCTTGTTCACGTGACCGCCGTGGACGATCAGGCCACGCGCGCCGATCGTGGCGGCGGCGTCGAGGTGCTGCTGGAGGAGCTTGCGCGACGGGATGCGGATGCGGTTGTTGGTCGTCGCGACGTTGACGATGTAGGGAGCGTGCACGTAGAGGCCGATGCCGGCCGCCTCCGCGTCGGCCCGGAGCCCCTCGGCGCCGCCGGCGTAGCGGACCTCGGGACCGTGGTATCCCTGGGGGTCGCCGAGGAAGAACTGCACGTGCGGCGCCCGCCGGGCCCGGGCCTCGGCGATCGGGTCGCTCTGCTCGACGTGGGCTCCGAGGGCGGGTTCGGTCATGGCGCCATCGTAGGAAGCGGCACCGACGTACGCCGTCCCGGTCGAGGTGGCAGGCTGTGCGCATGGACATCGTCGTGCTGGTCGTTCTCGTCCTGCTGCTCGCGGGGATCGTCGCCGCCGCGGGGTTCGTGGTCCGGTCCGCGCTGAGCGGCCCGGGCCGCGACTGACCGCCCTCGGGTCTCAGGCCAGCAGGGCCACGAGGCACACCGCGAGCGCACAGGCGACGCAGGCGCACGCGACGGCCCAAGTGGCGGGGCCGACCGGACGGCACAGGTG
>JBAUWD010000218.1:0-2914 GCA_049583575.1 Nocardioides sp. | reverse complement strand
GTGCCAACCTGGCAGCCCTGCGCCTCGGTGGTGCGGTGAGCGTCGGTGACGGCACGGCGCTCGACGTCTCGCCGTTCGCGACGGCGTACGCCGACCCGTCCCGCCGCGGGGCGCGGGGCCGCACCTTCCGGGCGAGCGACTGGAGCCCTCCGTGGTCGTTCGTGGAGTCGCTGATGAGCGGCCACGCCTGCGTGAAGGTCGCGCCCGGCATTCCCCACGCCCTCGTGCCGCACGGCGCGGAGGCCGAGTGGGTCAGCGACCACGGCGAGGTCAAGGAGGCGGTCCTCTGGTCGCCTCCGCTGGCCACCGCCGAAAGCCGCGCCACGGTGATCGGGGACGGCGGTCTGGCCACCCTGACCGACGAGGACGACCCGGGGGCCGGCGTCGGTCCGGTCGCGGAGTTCCTCTACGAGCCGGACGGCGCCGTGATCCGGGCCGGGCTGGTGACCGCGGTCGCCGCGGGCGTCAGCGGTCACCTGCTGGACCGCCGGATCGCCTACGTCACCGGCTCGGAGTCCTTCCGTACGCCGTTCGCTCGCGGCTACCGCGTCGTCGAGACGCTCCCCTACCGCGAGAAGCCGCTCAGGGCCGCCCTTCGGGCACGGGGCATCGGCGCGCTGACGATCAAGAAGCGGGGCGTCGACGTCTCACCGGAGCAGCTGCGCACCCGGCTGGCCCTGCGCGGCGACGACGAGGCCACCCTCGTCCTGACCCGCGTCGACGGAGAGGGCGTCGCGTTGCTGGTGCGCCCGTTCTGACCCCTAGACCCCGAGCCAGGCGAGCACGGCGAGCACCCTCCGGTGGTCGTCGGCGGCCGGCGGCAGGTCGAGCTTGGTGAAGATGCTGTTGGTGTGCTTGGCCACGGCCTTGTCGGTGACGACCAGGGCGCTCGCGATCGCCGCGTTCGAGCGGCCCTCGGCCATCAGCGCCAGTACCTCGCGCTCGCGCGGTGTGAGTCGCTCGACGGGCTCCTGCCGCGCCAGCACGGCGGCGACGACCTCCGGGTCGAGGACCGTGCCGCCCGCGGCCACGCGGCGCAGGGCCTCGAGGAACTCGCCGACGTCGCTGACGCGCTCCTTGAGCAGGTAGCCCACAGCCCCCTGTCCGCTGGCCAGCAGCTCGCGGGCATAGATCCTCTCGACGTACTGCGACAGCACCAGCACCGGGAAGCCCGGCCGGTCACGACGTACCGCGACGGCGGCGCGCAGCCCCTCGTCGGTCCGCGTCGGTGGCAGGCGTACGTCGAGCACGGCGACGTCGACGTCCGGCGCGGCGAGTGCCACGGCGAGCGTCTCGGCGTCCTCGACCGCGGCCGCGATCTCGAGCCCGTGCGACTCCAGCAGCCGGATCAGGCCCTCCCGGAGGAGGGCATGGTCCTCGGCGAGGACGACGCGCACGGGACCTCCAGAGTGACCAGGGTCGGCCCGCCCCTCGGGCTCGACACCCTCATCGTGCCGTCGAAGGCCGCCAGCCGTCGCGCGACCCCCCGCATCCCCGTGCCGGTCATCGGGTCGGCGCCACCCCGGCCGTCGTCCCCGATGACCACCCGGAGGTGGTCGGCCTCGACGCCCAGCTCGACCCAGGCCTGCCCGGCCCCGGCGTGCTTGCCGGCGTTCGCCAGGCACTCGGCGACCGCGAAGTAGACCGCCGACTCGACCGGTGCCGCGAGCCGCTCGGGCACCGCACCGCTCACCGCCACCGGGAGCGCCAGGTCGAGCGCCAGCGCCTCGATCGCGTCGTGCAGGCCACGGTCGGCGAGCACCGGCGGGTGGATGCCCCGGACGACGTCCCTCAGGTCTCCCAGCGCCGCGCCGGTCGTCTGCCGGGCCTCGCCGAGGACCCGGCGTGCCTCCTCCGGGTCGCGGTCGAGCAGGTCGGCGGCCATTCCGAGGGTCAGCCCCAGGCCGACCAGCCTGGCCTGGGCGCCGTCGTGGAGGTCGCGCTCGATGCGGCGCAGCTCGGCGGCCGAGTGGTCGAGCGACTCGTTGCGCGTCTCGGTCAGCACCTCGACGCGCTGCTCGAGGCGTTCGGTGGTGCCGAAGGTGAGCAGCGCCCGGTCGAGCCGGCTCCGTGCGGTCATGATCGGCCCGACGCCGTACCACCAGGCCACTCCGGTGACGACCGGGACGAACAGCACCAGCACGACCAGCGACAGCGTGAGCGCCAGGGGCAGGGCCAGCAGCAGCCACGCCTCGTCACGCCAGGTCATCGGGTCCGCCGCCCAGATCCGGAGACGCTGCATCGGGCCCGCGTCAGCGACGAGACGGTACGGCGAGGGCACCGGCGACCCGAGCACGTCCGCCGCCATCCGACGGTGGAGGTCGGCGAGCCCGCGGCTGGCCGGCAGGGTCAACAGCAGCAGCGGGATGCCCACCACGACGACGACCAGCGTGCCGGCGATCGCGTTGAGGATGAACAGCCCGAGGGCGGGGACCGACAACAGCACCTGCGCCGCGGCGTACCCGGTCATGCGCAGGCGTCCGACACCGGTCATGACCACCAGTCTCCCCGATCCCGGAGCACGCGGCAGTGGTGCTGGCACCACCCCGGACCGGGGTGCTCGGGACCCTGACCCCGGGGCGGGACCTGACGACGCTGGAGGGGTCCGCGCACACCCTCTCGAGGAGCCGCCATGTCCACCCACAGCTTCCTGTCCCGCCTGCCCCTCCGGGCCGCGCGCTGGAGCGCGACGCATCCCTGGCGCGCCATCGGCGCGTGGTTCGCCTTCGTGGTGGTCGCCGTCGGCCTCGCGTTCGTCATCCCCACGCAGCAGACCAAGGACGCCGACTACCGGATCGGTGACTCCGGCCGGGCCGACGCCATGGTCGCGCACGCCCACCTGACCGGCGGTCAGGTCGAGAGCGTCCTGGTCACCGCCCGCGGTGGCGGCCCCCTCGACCGGCCGGAGGCCGGC